>JBOHUP010000495.1:0-4459 GCA_050734615.1 Candidatus Dormibacteraceae bacterium
AGCTGGCCAAGCTCCGCAAGCGCCTGGGCGATGAAGCATGGTCGAAGACGCGGTTTGACGAGGCGCGCCAGGTCTTCGAAGAGGTTGCGCTGGCCAAAACGTTTCCGTCGTTCCTGACCCTAGTCGCGCAGCAGCACATCGACTGACGGCTGCTGACGGCTGAGCCCTGAGCGCTGGTGAGGGCGCTTTGCAAGGCGCCCGAGGCTACGTTACGGGGTGGGTCTTGGGGTGGCGGGTGGCTTGCCGGGAAGGCGGCGCCACTGGCGCGGGCCGACGCCGTTGTTGGGGTTGCCCGGCACGAAAGCGACCGCCGAGGGCTTGACCATGCAGTTGTCCTTGCGGACGACGCTTCGCTCGCCGCCTTCCTGGTGCTCGATCACCACAGTCCTCTCGAGCACGGCTCTAACCCGCACCTGCTTTCCGTCGACCACGGCGCTGAAGCCTCCGCTGACTTCGTGGTTGGGGGGTGGGACGATGCTGGAAAGCGAAACCAGGTCGACGATCTTACTCATGTGGTAGCTCCCCCCCAGGGCTAGGCGGCAGGTGTTCAGCCGCGGAAATCAACAGGGCCGGCAAATTCGGTAGCAGCGAATGTTACCAGAGTGCCTGTGGAGCCCAGGCGAGAAAAGGCTGTTACGCCTGCCTAGGCGGCTGAGCTTTCCTGCATGCGAAGTGCGCGGGCGGCTTCGCGACCGCGACGGGCGGCTTCCTTGCTGGCCAGGTGGCGCACCCGCAGGTGCGAGGGGTTGACCATTAGGCGCCGGCGATTGACCAGCACCTTCGGCTCGCCCGGAGCGGGTTCGACAACCGCCGTGCGCTCGAGCACCGCGGTTACCCAGACGCGCCGGCCGTCGACCTCGGCTTCGAAGTCGGGAAGGATCTCGTCGTCTTCGTCCATCGATACGCTGTCGAGGCGCACCAGCTCAGCCGGTGCGGTCGAGGGGAGCTCTGCAGTCTTTCGATTAGAGGTCATCTTCATATCTCAATTACCCGATAACGGACAGTACCAAACCAGGTAACGCCCCACGCGCAGTCTGTGCTCGATTTCGGGCGAATTGCGAACTCACCCTAGTGATACCGGGCGAGAGACGTATGGTATTCCGCCAGGCGCCGAAAGGTGCTAAATCACAGGCCCTTTTGGCCTTGTGGCGCCTGCCTGATCTTCAGCAGAGATTCAAATGGCACCCACTGAAGCTCCGCGGCGAACAGGCGCTCGAAGCAGCGCGCGTAATTTCGCGCCGCGATCTCGACGTCGATCCTTTGGGCTGTGAGAGCCTCAACCGATGTCGGCCGCTTTTCCGCATGACCGCAAGGGATGATTCCGTCGAAGTAGGTCAGATCCGTGGTGAGGTTCAAGGCGAAGCCGTGGCTCACGACCGAACGGTTGAGCTTGATGCCGATCGCGGCCAGCTTCTCACCGCCCGACCACACGCCCGTGAGACCGGGCTCACCAGGCTCGGACTCTATTTCGAGCTGGGCGAGGTATTCGATCAGAGAGCGTTCGAGCGTGTCGAGGTATTGCGGGATCGTCAGGTCGAATCGAGCGAGGTCGAGCACAGGGTAGCCGACAAGCTGCCCAGGACCGTGGTATGTCGCCTCGCCGCCTCGGTCGGACCAGATCACGTCGACGTCGCGGCGCCGGCGCTCCTCTTCGTCCCACAGCACGTGCTCGGCGGCGGCGGCCTTGCCCATCGTGAACACGTTGGGGTGTTCCAGGAGGAGCAGGGTCTGGTCGACGCTGCCGTCGCGGAGCGCGCTGACCAGCTCGGCCTGGAGGTCCCAGGCCTGACGGTAGGGGGTCCTACCCAGCCAGGAGGTTCTTACGAGCCGCGGGGACTTGTTCATCGGCGTGATATGAGGAGCGGACGAGGGCGCCGGACTCGACGTGGCCGAACCCCATCTCGAGGGCGAGCTCCTTCAGATGGGCGAACTCCTCAGGCCTGTAAAAGCGCACGACCTCTGCGTGCTTCTTCGAGGGCCGAAGGTACTGGCCGATCGTGAGGACGTCGATGTCGTGGGCGCGCATGTTGCGAAAGACTTCAATGAGTTCTTCCTCGCTCTCGCCCAGGCCGACCATCAGGCCTGACTTGCTCACCATGCCGGGCGCCAGGGACTTGACATGTCGGAGCAGCGCAAGACTGTTGGCGTAAATGGCCTTGGGCCGGATTCTGGAGTAGAGCCGGGGCACAGTTTCTGTGTTGTGGTTGAAGATGTCGGGCCCGGCTTCCACCACCGTGCGCACGGCTTCGAAGTCGCCTTGGAAATCCGGGGTCAAGACCTCAATCGTCGTGCCCGGACTTCTTCGCTTGATCGCACGGATCGTTCGCGCGAAGATACCCGCCCCGCCGTCGCGAAGGTCGTCACGGTCGACGGACGTGATGACCGCGTGCTTAAGGCCAAGCTGAGCGACGGAGTCGGCGACGCGGAGAGGCTCGCCGAGGTCAAGCTCTGTCGGCCGCCCGGAGGTGACGGCGCAGAAGCGGCAGGCGCGCGTGCAAACGTCGCCAAGAATCATGAAAGTCGCGGTCCGGCGATTCCAGCAATCGAAGATGTTGGGACAGCGAGCCTCTTCGCAAACCGTGTGCAGGTGGCTTCCTTTCACGAGCTGCTTGAGCTCTTTGAAGTTCTCACCTTCGGTGACCCGGACGCGAATCCATGGCGGGATCGGTCCGGGCTTTAGCGGCGACATTGTGTTCACAGCCGAATGCTACCTGGCGTCCATTCCTCGAGCCGCTTCTTGATCGAACCCAAGAACTGACCAGCCATCATGCCGTCGATGATGCGGTGGTCGAAGCTGAGACACATGTTCATCATGTGGCGCACCGCGATTGCGTCGTTGATCACTACTGGTCGCTTGACGATCGACTCCGTGGTCAGGATCGCGGCCTGAGGCTGATTGATGATGGGCTGGCTCGCAACCGATCCTGTCGCGCCGGTGTTGTTGAGCGTGAAAGTTCCGCCTTGGACGTCATCGGTCTTGAGCTGCTTGTGCCGAGCGCGCTCGACGAGGTCATTCAACGTGGTCACGACGTCGGTGAAGCCGAGCGTGTCCGCATCCTTGAGCACTGGGACGATAAGACCGTCGGGTATCGACACCGCGATCCCCAGGTTGATGTAGCGCTTTAGGACGACGCCATCGTCAGTCCACGTGGAGTTGAGCCAGGGATACTGCTTGATCGCATCGCAGAGGACCTGTACCACGAAAGGCAGGTACGTGAGCGCCACGCTGTGGCGGGCCTTGAAGTTGTCCTTCTCTGACTCACGGTAACGCACCAGGTTCGTCACGTCGACCTCCTGGAGCGTCCATGCGTGGGGGGACGTCGCCAGGCTGCGCACCATGTGCTCCGCGATTAAGCGACGCATCACGCTCAGCTTCATCAGCTCCTCGCGGGCGCCGTCGATCTGCGCAGGGCTGGGGCTGCCGGGGGCAGGAGCAGGGGGCGCCGGCCGGGCCGCGGTTTGCGTCGATGCCTCGCCGGAGCTCACCGCGGCCAGGACGTCGTCACGCGTCACGCGTCCCCCCATTCCGGAGCCCCGCAGAGAGGCTGGGTCGATGCCATGCTCGGCCGCGAGCTTGCGCACCGCGGGGGAGAGGCGAGCCGGCTCGGTGCCGCCGTCTGCCGACGCAGTTGTCGCTTGCGCGGCCGCGCGGACCGGCGCAGGGCCTCCGGCTGGCGCGCGGCCTCCGGCTGGCGCAGCGTGAACCTCAGTATGCGCAGCACCCGTGTCGCGCGCTTTGGCCTGCTGAGCGTCCCCACCCGTGCCCTCGCCGGTCGGCGCGGGGGTGGCCGCGGCCACGGTTTCGATCTGCGCGATCACGGCGCCGACGCGGACCGTCTCGCCCTCGGTCGCTGAAATCTTGACCAGCTTGCCTTCAAATGGCGAGGGTATCTCAGCGTTGACCTTATCGGTCACCACCTCCACCAGGGGCTCGTCGCGCTTCACGAAATCGCCCTCGCGCTTCAGCCATTTGTCGACCGTGCCCTCGGTGACGGATTCACCGAGCTGGGGCATCTTGATCTGGGCCAGGCCCATGCCGGTCCTCCTCGCTCACTTGGTATCCGGGGCGACTCTCCAGCGAGTTTAGCTGAGGATCGTCCGAATTCGGATCGAGACAGAACCCGATGCTTTTGATTTTGTTGTCTGGACAAACCTACTTTGGTTGCGATGGGCGCCGGTATTCAGCGCGGAGCCCGTGGAAAGTTGGCGACCCCGGCACCCGATGCCGAGGCAGCAAGCGAGAGAAATGCTGGAACGGTCGGTTCGAAGGCCAGGGGATGAATCGGCCGTTTCTGAGGCTGGAGGCCACGCCCAGAATCGAACTTGGGATGGAGGTTTTGCAGATTTAGGCGGGCTAGTCAACCGGGTACAACGGGGGCCAAATGTGAATACGGATCGGCCCGGGCCAGGCTAACCGGATACAACCAAATGCAAGGCGTTAGGCAACACGAATGGCAAC
>JBOHUP010000496.1:0-4246 GCA_050734615.1 Candidatus Dormibacteraceae bacterium
GTGCCGGGATCTGATCGTCGGGCTTGAGCTTCGGCTTGGCCATTGCCGAATGCTCACACAATTGAGTGGTGGATGCGATCGCGGCCGCGCAGGCACTTTCGGAGATTGGATACCTATTGCGCCAGGACCCGGACGAGAAATTTCGGGCCAAGGCGTTCTCGGCCGCGGCGTGGTCGCTGGCGATCCAGCGGCCGGACATCGAGTCGCTGCACGGCAGCCATGAGCTCACGACGCTCGAGGGCGTCGGGGCGGGTATCGCAAAGGTGCTCACCGACCTGATCGAGAACGGCCACAGCCGCTACCTCGAGCGGCTGCGGGACGAGATGAAGCAGCCCACTCTCGACGACGAGTCCGTCCTCGATCTGGCGCAGTACCAGGGTGACGTGCACTCGCATTCCGAATGGAGCGACGGCAAGGCGACGATGCTGGAGATGGCCAAAGCCGCCGAGGCTATGGGCTATCGATACCTTGGCGTCACCGATCACTCGCCGCGCATCACAGTCGTGCACGGCCTCGACGCGGAGCGCCTGCTGGCCCAGTCGAGCCAGATGGCCGAGGTTCAGCGGCAGGTGCCGGGATTGACCCTGCTGCAGGGCATCGAGGTCGACATCCTCGAAGATGGGGCGCTCGACCTGCCCGATGCGGTGCTGGACATCCTCGACGTCGTCATCGCATCGCCCCACGTCAAGCTGCGTCAGGATCCCGCCGCCATGACCGAGCGAATGCTGCGCGCCGTCTCACATCCGCATGTCGACGTGATCGGGCATCCCACGGGCCGGCGGCCCGGTTCTCGGGAGGGCGCCACCTACGACTTCGAGGCGGTGTTCAAGGCAGCGGCACGGTACGGCGTGGCGCTCGAGATCGACTGCGACCCGGCGCGGATGGATCTATCGCCCGAGATGGCACGGCTGGCCCTCGACTGCGGCTGCAACTTCACCCTGGACGCCGACGCACACTCGCCCGCCGAGTTCGCCTACGTGCCGATGGGCATGTGGATGGCGCGCCGGGCGGGCATTCCCCGGGAGCGCATCCTGAACTTCCTCCCGCTGCAGGGCCTGACCGCCGCCCTGGCTTGACAAGACGCCAAAGGGATGCCAAATTGGCGTCATGCCGAAGGCGACGACCGTCCGGTTCACGGACGAGGTGTTCGCGCGACTGGATCAGGCCTCGGCCAGGACGGGCCTCCCGGTCAACTCGATCGTCATCGCCGCGTGCCTGGAATGGATGAAGCGGCACGTCTCCGCGGCCGAGCCCGATGTAGAGATCGCCGGCACGACCAGGCTGTCGCTGACGCTGCCGCCTCGGTGGGCGACCATGAGGAGGGCGATCGAGCAGGCCATCGTCAAACCCGGTCCGATGCCCACATATCCGTTCGAGCAGTTCAGCGATCACGCCAAGCAGCTCCTGACTGGCGCGCAGCGGGAAGCCAACCAGGCGGGCCACTCCTACATCGGGACGGAGCACCTGCTTCTCGCAGTGTTCGGCGACCCTCATTCCCACGCGATGAAAGTGCTTGAGGCCGTCGGCGTGACTGAAGCCAGTGTGCGGCCGGCAATCGCTGCGCAGATCGGCCGCAAGAAACGGGCGATCCCACGTGGGGTGATCCCAACCTCAAAAGTAAAAAAGGTCATCGAGATCGCTTTCCGGCTGTGCAGCGCGAGCGGCGAATCTCGTGTCGGAACGCACCACATCCTGCTGGGCCTCGTCACCGAAGGCGAGGGGATAGCGGCGCATGTCTTGACCAACAGCGGCGTGACCAGAGAAGCGGTCGTGGGCGAAGCCGAAAGGCTCACCGATCCCGAGGTCTGAAACCAATCTATTAGGATCGGACGCTGATGGCCGGAATAGGGATCATGATCGAGGGGCAGGAAGGCCTCAACTGGGATCGCTGGCGCCGCATCTGCCAGGACACCGACTCGCTCGGCTTTGCATCGCTGCGCAGAAGCGACCACCTCATCTCGCTGATGCGTGCCCCAGACCGCGACTGCATCGAATGCTGGACGTCACTCGCCCTCGCGGCCGAATGGACCAAACGGATCGAGTGCGGGCCGATGGTCAGTCCGATGACGTTTCGCATCCCCTCGGTGCTGGCCAAGATCGCGGCGAGCGTCGACGCGCTGTCAGGCGGAAGGCTGTTGCTGGGGGTCGGGGCGGGCTGGAATGAGAACGAGCACAACGTCTACGGCATCCCCTTCCTCACCGAGAGAGAGCGCTTCGAGCGGCTGGAAGAAGGCATCAAGACGATGCGCGACATCTGGGACAAAACAAACCCGAAGCCCGTCCGCAACCCGATCCCTCTGCTCATTGGCGGTAAGGGTGCGAAGCGCACCTTGCCTCTCGTGGCGCGAGAGGCAGCCGAGTGGAACCTGTCGCGACTCGACCCCGACATGTTCCGCGAGCGGCGCGAGGCGCTAGAGCAGTGCTGCCGCGACATCGGCCGCGACCCGTCCACGATCCGGCGCTCGGTGATGTGCAGCTACATCATCGGCAGAGATCGATCGGAGCTGCGCGAGCGGGCTGCGCAGGTGAGCCGGGTGATCCCGGACCTGAGCGCCATGACGCCGGACGAGGTATTGGAAAACCGCAAGGAGGCCTGGTTCGTCGGCACGCCGTCGCAGATCGCGGAGCGGATGCAAGAGCTGGCGAAGCTCGGCGTCGATCTCTTCATGTTGCAGCACTTCCTGCTCGACGACTCCGACGCGCTGCAGCTACTGGCGGACGAGGTGATACCAGCCGTCGCATAGCGGCGGCTCAGGCCAGCCGGTCGCTCGCGGCAGCGTACTCGGACAGATGTCCGACCGGTTGCTTGGCGCGTCGATGGCAATCCGCGATTACCCTGTTGGCGTGGATTTCGACCTCAGCGGTCCGGAAAAGGCATTTCGAGATGATGTCCGGACCTGGCTGAAAGCCAACGTCCCCCGGAAAGACGGTCCGGGCGAAAACGACATGAAGGCGTTCGTCGAGAGCCGCCGCGCCTGGCAGCGGAAGCTGTACGACGCGGGCTACGTAGGCATCACGTGGCCAAAGGAGTTTGGCGGCCGAGGCGCCGGCTTCATGGAGCAGCTCATCTTCAACGACGAGATGATCCAGGCCCAGGCGCCGGAACCCATCAACGTCATCGGGCTCGGCATGGGCGGCCCAGTCGTGATCTCGCACGGCACCGAAGATCAGAAGAAGCGGTACCTCGCGCCGCTGCTCTCCGCGGAGGAGATCTGGTGCCAGGGGTTCAGCGAGCCCAACGCCGGCAGCGACCTCTCAGGGCTGCAGACGCGAGCCGAGGACAGGGGCGACCATTACCTGGTCAACGGGCAGAAGGTCTGGACCACGCTGGCGCATGTCGCGAAGTGGTGCATGCTGCTGACCCGCGAACGCAAGGAGGCCAACCCGCGGGAGGGCCTCACTTACCTGCTCGTCGACATGGAGAGCCCGGGCATCGAGGTGCGGCCGCTGGTGCAGATCACCGGCGACGCGGAGTTCAACGAGATCTTTTTCCACGACGTCAAGGTGCCCAAGTCGCAGGTCCTGGGCGAGCCCGGCGGCGGCTGGGCGGTAGCCATGACCACGCTGCTGCACGAGCGTGGCACGCTCGGCATGGCCCTGGCGACGCGAGCCCAGATCACCGCCGCGGAGCTGGCGGAGCACGCGCGCGCTCTGGGCCGCGGCTCGGATCCGCTCGTGCGCCAGAAGATCGCCCAGCATACGATCGAGGCGCGCGCCCTCCAGCTCAACGGGTATCGCGCCGTGACCGCGGTGAAGCGGAACGGCATTCCCGGGCCCGAGGGATCGATCCTGAAGCTCATGTGGTCAGAGCTGAACCAGCGCATGACCGAGACCGCCGTCGACATCGCGGGCCCGGCCGGACAGGTTGGCGACGGCGATGGATGGAGGTACCAGTTCCTGCGCTCGCGCGCGAACACGATCGAGGCAGGGACGTCCGAGGTCCTGCGCAACATCCTCGCGGAGCGCGTGCTGGGCCTGCCGCGATCCCGCTAGGCTCCGGCAAAGTGTGGATGACATTGCCGGTCTCGAGCGCATGGAGCTCGGCTTTGCCGGGACCGCTCTGCGACAAAAGCTGGTCAACGCGGTGCTGAGCGGCGCCAAGACCGCCACCGCCAGCCTACGCAGCGATTACGAGCCGGCGACGGTAGACCCCATGCCGGTCACCGGCCGCCGCTAGCTCCTTGTCGGCTCCGCTGATGAACCGGTCGTGGTCGTGGAGGCCACCGACGTCCGTATCGTCCTAGCC
>JBOHUP010000497.1:0-12998 GCA_050734615.1 Candidatus Dormibacteraceae bacterium
CGGCGATTGGACGACCGCAGTCTGCGGTGCGGAATCGCCAGGAGATAGTTCTCGACTTTCCATATGTTTGTGAGGGCCAGGCGCCAGTCGTACTTGCCCAGCACGCGCAGATCCACCAGTTGGTAGCCAGTAATACGCCCGGTGAGGTCCACGTATGGATCGAAGTAGCTCCACACAAGATCGCGAATGCTGCGGAAGACCGGTTTGCGGCCGTGCAGGCCCGCATCCCTGGACCGGGCCACCGCGCCCCACCGACCTAGGCGGCGAAAGACGTAGATCACATGATCCACACCGTCTATCGACTCAAAGCTGACCACAAGCGGGGGGTAGCCGTGTTGCTCCAAAATCACCGCCGCGACGAGCGCCGCCTCCAAACAATGAGCGCTCTGGTGGCGGACAACCTGGCGATAGGAGCGAAGCGTGTCCCCGTGCTGTTCCCAGTTGTAGGGCAGCTTGCGCAGGAACTTCTGAACCTGTTCAGGAGTCCGGTGTCGCTCGATGATTCGCCGCTCTTCGCGGGTGAACACGTCGTGTGTCTTGGGCTGCGCCATGGGCAGAGTATTTCGTAACGGCCGCTCGCGAGGCCATCCGCTGCCGGTGCGCATGTGCGCCCGGTCTCCGTTCTGGACCGAGTCCAGAACTGGGTTTGTGGGCCGAGGGCGGACTGTAAGCCGGGTTCTGTATCCCTTGCGGGACGGTGACCATCTGTCTCGGACGCCGGTTGCCCGGTGCCTCTAGCGACCGATACCCTAGGGCTCGGCGAGCCGCCGTCAACGCCCTCCTATTTGGTCTTGCTCCGGGCGGGGTTTACCTGGCCGGCCGGTCTCCCGGCCGCCGGTGGGCTCTTACCCCACCTTTTCACCCTTACCTGGCCGCGGCTCTCCGGAGATCGTCGCAGCCCGGCGGTAATTTTCTGTGGCACTTTCCTTCGAGTCGCCCCGACTGGGAGTTACCCAGCGCCCTGCTCTGTGGAGCCCGGACTTTCCTCCAACGCTATTTACTTCGCCGGCGGTCACCCGTCCGCCTCGGCCCAGGCTGATTCTACCCAGCGCGTGCTGCCTGACGAGGTCCGAAGCGGTGCTTCCACGCGGCGGCGACCAGGGCCTCTCGGTTCAGCCCATACCGCTTTTCCGCTATCTCGAGTTCGCCCAGCAAGGTCGCCGGCACCATCCCCGGGTCGTCGGTGTTGATGGTCAGCGGTATTCCGGCGGCGGCGAGCTTGCGGTAGTCGGGATGGAGGCCGGTATGCGCGTTGCTGGAAGGACATATGCACAGGCAAACATCGCGTTGCGCGAGGAGGCCCAGAACGTCGTCATGGCCGATCGCCGCCACGCCGTGCGCGACACGAGTGGCGCCGAGGACCTCAACCACCTCTCGCACCTCGTCCGGTCCGCCCGACTGGCCGGCGTGGGGCATGAAACCTAGGCCTGCTTCTCGGGCGCGCTCGACCAGCGGCAGGAGTGGACTGAGCGGGATTGACTCGTCCCCGACCGCGCCCATCCCCACGACCCCCTCGGTGGTGAGAGCGACCGCCAAGACCCGCGCTCTCTTGCAATGGCGCACCGCGGACAAACTCCACCAGCCACGCGATCTCGATCCCCAGTTCTTGCCTGACCCGCCGGCGCCCCTTCACCACGCCTTCGAGCCAATCGGTGCCGTGGTGCAGACCAGGGTTGAAGCTGATTTCGGCGTAGGCGATTCCCTGCCGCGCCATTTCGTGCGCGTGCTCCAGGATCACACGCTCGA
Organism: Candidatus Dormibacteraceae bacterium; assembly: GCA_050734615.1. Taxonomy (GTDB): domain Bacteria; phylum Chloroflexota; class Dormibacteria; order Dormibacterales; family Dormibacteraceae; genus DASXBJ01. The sequence goes on from JBOHUP010000497.1 coordinate 1,747, forward strand.
AGTCGTCGCTGGTCGTCAATGAGCGGTTGATCTCGCCGTAGATGGCCAGGAACTCGGCCAGAGTCGAATACTCGTATGCCGGAGGCGCGGGGAGCCCGTGCCTGGAAGCCAGGGAGATCGCGGTTTCCCGGCGTACAGACCCCTCCAAATGGATGTGTAGCTCCGACAGGGGCTCGATCACTTGCGCTGCTGAGGGCTTGAGCCGGGTCGGATAGGTGCTACCCGCGGGCCGGCGACCTCTTGATGTACGCGTCGATCGCCATGTTGGCCAGGGCGTCGGCACCCCTGTTCTTCTCCCGCTCGACGTGTGTGATGACCACCTCGGTAAATTTGGTCTTGAGCTCGACCGCCTGCCGGCATAGCGCCTGCAGCTCGGCCTTCTTGATCTTGTAGCGACCACTGACCTGCTCGACCACGAGCTTGGAGTCGAGGTACAGCTCCAGGCGATCGGGGTTCCACTCCGACACTGCTTTGAGGCCTTCGATGAGAGCGTGGTACTCGGCCTCGTTGTTGGTCATCACGCCGAGCCACCGGTGAAGGCCGCGCAGGCGCATGCCCTGGTCGTCCTCGATGACAACTCCGAGACCGGCCGGACCGGGGTTGCCGCGCGAGGCGCCGTCGGTGAAGACGCGAATGATCTTCTTCAGGCCAGCACCAGGATCCGGCCGCAGTTCTCACAGTGGACGATGTCGTCGGAGCGTTTGCGCAGGAGTTGCATTCCTGACGAGGTGACGGTCACCCGGCAGGCCTGGCACTGGTTCGCGACGACCTCGGCGACGGCAGGGTGCATGCGCATTCGCAAGTAAGCTGCCTGCGCCACCGGCGGGGCCTGCGACCAGACCTGGTCGCGCTCTGCCTCGACCTCAGCCAGCTCCGCCCGCCATCCCGCAAGGTCCATTTTGAGGTCGGGCTCCTCCGCGAGAGACCTCGAGCGAGCTTCCGTGAGACTCGCGGTGGATGTGCGCACCGCCTCGTCGGCCGAGTCGGCATCCTCCATGAGCTTCAGTTCGGCCTCCTCCTCTTCAGCGAACCGCTCCTTCATGTGCTGCACCTCGGCCGACATCTGCATGAGCTCGGTCGGGTTGCGGATGCGGCCGCTCATCAGCTCCTTCTCACGAGAGCGGAGCTTCGTGCGATGGGCTTCGCGTTCTCGGTCCGAGTCGCGCACTCGCGCGGCCATGACGTCTTGCGCGGCGCGCGCTTGCGCGAGGCTCTCCTCGCGCTCAAGGACCTCTGGGTCGGAGGCCAGCCTCGACTCAACGCGCTCGATGTCGTCACGCAGTGCGCGCTCCCTGTCCACCAACCGTTGATGGGCGAACAGGAGCTGCGCCGGCTTCACTGAGGCTTCATGCGTGGAGTCATTCGAGGACGACCAGCACCTGGCCCTCCTTGACCACTTCGGCTTCCCTGACGCGGATCTCCTTGACGGTGCCGGCTCGAGGCGCGGTAACCGAGATCTCCATCTTCATCGACTCGAGGATCAGCAGCTCGTCCTCCTCCGCGACCTGAGCTCCCACCTGGGTTTTCATCTTCCACACGGTGCCGACCAGCTCCGCCTTGACCTCGGTCATTGCTTTCTTGCGCCCCTGTCCCGTGCCGGGAGCGGGGAAAGCTCGAGCAGCCCGCGGGCTTCGCTGACGCTTGCCACCTCGCGGCCTAGCTCACGCGCCAGCCGCGCCGCCTTCTCGACCAGGTCGGCGTTGCTTTTTGCCATCCTCCCCTCCTCCAGGTAGAAGTTGTCCTCCAGACCGACCCGGACGTTACCGCCCATCGTCATTGCGGCCGCGATCAGCGGCCACTGGTTCAATCCGATGCCGATCACCTGCCAGTGAGAGCGCGGCGGAAGCGATTCCACCTGGTTGACGAGCTGGCGGGTGGTGCCGGGAATGCCGCCCAGCACACCCATGATGAGGCTGAACTGGTACGGCGGCTGCAAGACGCCCAGGTCGATCAGTGGTCGCGTGTTGGCTATGTGGCCCGCGTCGAAGCATTCCATCTCTGGACGCACCCCCACCTCGTTCATGGTCTCGAGGAAGAAGCGGATGTCCTTGAACGGGTTGGCGAAGACGTGGTCGTGGTAGAAGCTCTTTTTCTTCTTGGAGTAGATCGCATAGTTCATCGAGCCCATGTTCAGGGCCGCCATCTCGGGTCTCAGCTCACGGATGTGCGCGACCCGCTCCTCCGGCGGGACGCCGACCGCGCCCGTCGAAAAGTTGACTATGACGTCGGTGCGAGCCCGCACCTCCGAGAGGATCTCGGCAAAGGTGTCCAGGCTCCAATCCGGGCCGCCCTCCGGCGTGCGCGCGTGGATGTGCACGATCGCGGCACCTGAGTCGGCAGCTCCCTTCGCCGCCTCGCCGATCTCTTTCGGCGTGTACGGGATGGCTGGGCACTGGTCGCGCGTCGCCAGGACGCCGGTGAGAGCCGCCGAGATGATGACCTTCATACAGGGATGTTTCCGTGTTTGCGCCAGGGCCGCTCGACCTTCTTGTCGCGAGCCTGCTCCAGGCTGCGGACGATCACGCGGCGGGTCTCGGCCGGATCGATCACGTCGTCGATCATCGCCCAACCGGCGGCGAGGTAAGGATTGATCTGCTCGCGGATGACCGCGATCATCTGGGCCCGCGTCTCCTCGGGATGGTCGGACGCGTCGATCTGCTTGTTGAAGATGATGTTGACCGCCCCCTCCGGGCCCATGACCGAGATCTCGGCGAGCGGCCAGGCGACGATCGTGTCCGGGTGGTAGCCCTTGCCGCACATCACGTAGTAGCCCGCGCCGTAGGCCTTGCGCATGATGACCGTGACCTTGGGCACCGTCGCCTCGGATGTCGCGTAGAGCATCTTGGCGCCATGCCGGATGATGCCCTGCTTTTCGACCTGTGAGCCGACCAGGAAGCCGGGCACGTCCATCAGGTAAACCAGCGGGACGTTGAACGCATCGCACATGCGAATGAACCGGGCGGCCTTGTCGGCGGCGTCGGAATCGAGGATCCCGCCCTTCTGCATGGGCTGGTTGGCGATGATGCCGACGGAATGGCCCGCCGCTCGCGCGAATCCGACCACTATGTTCTTCGCCCACGTCGGCTTGATCTCCAGCCATGAGTCATGGTCGAAAACCGCCTTGATCACCTTGCGCACGTCGTAAGCCGCGCGCGGGTTCGCGGGAACGATCTTGTCCAGACCTTCGACAAGGCGGTCGGCCGGATCTCCCGTGTCGCGAAATGGAGGCGGCTCCGCATTGCTGGAGGGCAGGTAGGAGAGGAAACGCTTCACCGTCGCGACGCACTCGGCGTCGTCCGCGACCTCATTGTCCCCCACTCCCGATTCGTAGCAGTGCACTTGCGAGCCGCCCATGTCGTGATCGTTTACGTCCTCGCCGGTGGCGGCCTTCACCAGGCGTGCGCCCCCGAGCGACATCGACGACGTCTCCTTGACCATGGGCACGAAGTCGGCCAGCCCGGGGATGTATGCGGTGCCGGCCGAGCAAGGCCCAAGCATCGCCGCCACCTGTGGAATGACGCCGGACATCACCACCTGGTCGTAAAAGAGGAAGCCCGTCCCGGCAAACGCCGAGCCAGCAGCCTCCTGGATCCGGGCTCCGGCCGAGTCGAGCAACCACACGATTGGCTTGCGATAGCGCAGCGCAAGCTCGCGCACGCGCGCCGCCTTGAACTGCTCCCCCACGGCACCCATCGAGCCGGCCATCACCGTGAAGTCGTAGGCGATCACCCACACCTGGCGGCCGTCCACCGCGCCGTGGCCGGTGATCACGCCGTCGGCGGGCGTGCCATCCGGGTCGGACTCCCCTCCCCGCACCGGCTGCTGATGCGCGAGCAGACCCAGCTCGACGAAGGTGCCGGGGTCGAAAAGGAGGTCGATGCGCTCGCGCACGGTGAGCTTGCCCTTCTGGTGCTGCCTGGCGATCCGCTCCTCGCCGCCCATGGCGTAACTCTTCTTGCGCTTGGCTTGAAGCTCGGATACGCTCTCCCCGTACTCGTCAGGCATCGGCCGCAATGTTAGGGATGTCTAGTGACCGACCAGCAGGTCCTCCCGCTTGCCCCAGCGGTCGAGGAAGCGGTAGAAGTTGCGCCGCGACAGGCGCTCGCGCTCTTCAGGCTCGGTCCACTCCCACAAGCGGTGCTCGTGCTTTTCCACGGGTAGGTCGGGCAGCGCCACAGCGCGGCCACCACGATCACGTAGCCGAAAGCTGAACTCGATGTCGGCGATCCGGTAGAAACGGAACTTGGGATCGAACCCCTCGACAGCCAGCGCATCGGAGCGGCGAAACGCCATGCAGTAGCCCTCGATGGCGTCGACTTCGGGACCCGCGCTCGTATCAAATTCCTTGATCGTGTGCCTGCCGCGCAGGCCGAATGGCCCGGCGACCACGACCGATGGGTCGTCGAGTGCCGCGACCAGCGGCGATACCGCATCGCCGATCAGCTGGACCCCCGGATCAAATAGGACCACGACTTCCCCAGCCGCGGCCTCGATGCCCGCGTTGACCGCAGCGGCGAAACCGAGGGTCGGAAAAAGATGGATGAACCGAAATCGCTCGGCGGCGCGGCGCTCGAGCCACGCGGCGATCCGGACGTCGTCGGAGTTGTCGACGATCAGCGCCTCGAAGTCTGCCTTGCAGTGGGTGAACACCGAAAGGAGCCAGCGCTCCGCATCGGGCTGCCATCCGTGGACGACTGTGAGCAACGTCACGGCGCGCGGAGCCGCCGAGGTCGGCGCGGTCGGGGGTGCTTCGAGGGCCTGCAGCTCGCTGCCGGTCGGGCTGTCGACCACGTCCCACCCGCCTTCGCGCAGCTGCTGGCGGATTGCATCGGCGGCGGCGAACTCTTTCGACTGGCGCCGCTGTATGCGCTCGGCCAAAAGCAGTTCGGCCTCAGACCTGTTCAAGCCTGCGCCCTTGTCAAAGTGCGCCCAGCGCGCCCCCTGGGAGCGCCGTCAGCCCTTTTTGGCTTTGACGGCCGCAGTGAGCGCGGGGACGATCTTGAGAGCGTCGCCGACCACGCCGAGGTCAGCCATTTTCATGATGGGCGCCTCCGCGTCCTTGTTGATCGCGATGATGACCTTCGAGGCTTTCATCCCTACCGTGTGCTGCATCGCGCCTGAGATGCCGACCGCGATGTAGACCCCAGGCCGCACGGACTTACCGGTCTGCCCGACCTGCATCGAGTACGGAACCCAGCCTGCGTCGACCACCGCCCGGCTCGCGCCGACCGCTCCACCAAGCGCGCCCGCAAGGTCGTCGAGGAGCGGGAAGTTCTGCGGTCCGCCAAGGCCCCGGCCACCGCTGATCACGACTTTGGCGTCCTCGAGCTTCACCTTCTCGGTGGCTTCGACAACGCGCTCGGTGATGCGAGCCCGCCTGGAGCCGTCAGCGACGGCGGCCTCGAGCTGCTTGACCTCCGCGGTGCCGCCCGATTCGGAAGCCTCGAACGACTTGGGACGAACGAGCACGATCGCTGGCTTGCTGTTGGCCTTCATTGAGGCAACCCTGGCTCCGCCGAAGTAAGGAACCTTGGCCACGAACCCGCCGTCTTTCGCGACGACATCGCCTGCGTTGGAGATGAGACCGGTGCCGAGTCGCGCGGCAAGCCTTCCCGCGACCTCGCGAGAGTCGGTCGTGAACCCGAAGAGCACGAGGTCCGGCGCCCCTTTGGCGTGCAGCGCCGCCAGCGCGTCGGTGGCCGGCTCGGCGACGAAATCGTCAAACGCGCTGTCCTCGTTGACGTGCACCACCTTTGCCCCGTACTTGCCAAGCATCTGGGCTGCAGCTTGGGCCCCTGCGCCCAGGGCGATCGCCTCAACGTCACCCAGTTCGCGTGCTTTGGTCATCAGCTCGAGCGCGGTTGGCGCGAGCTTGCCCTGGTGCATCTCGGCGTAAACCCAGACCTTCGGCATCTAAACGAGCTTGGCCTCCACGAGGACCTGCATGATGCGGTCGACCGCGGTGCCGTCGTCCTGGATCACCGTGCCCGCCTTGCGGGTCTCGGCGTCGGCGATGCTCTCGATCGTCTCCACCGGCTCGCCGCGCTCCACGCCGAGATCGCCCAGGCCGACCTGCTTGATCTCCTTCGAGCGGGCGGCCATGATGCCTTTGAGAGACGCGTAGCGGGGCTCGGCGATGCCGGCGGTGACTGTGACCAGCGCGGGCGTCGAGGCCTCGACCACCTGGTAGCCGTCCGCGGTCTGCCGGCGGATCTTCACCGTCGAGCCGTCGATCTCGACCTTCTTCGCAACCGTGAGCTGGGGCATGCCGAGCAGCTCCGCAAGCATCGGCGGCACCATGCCGGTGCTCCCGTCGTAGGACTCGGTGCCGCAAATCACCAGGTCCGGCGACTCGGCCTTGATCGCGGCGGCCAGCACGCGGGCGGTGAGCAATGCGTCGGCCCCGGCCAGCTGCGGATCGGTGATCAGCACACCACGGTCGGCGCCCATCGACAGGCCTTTGCGAATCGCGTCCTTCGCGCGCTCGGGTCCCATCGAGATGAGCACCACCTCGCCACCGTGGGCCTCTTTGAGCTGGAGTCCCTCTTCAACGCCGCACTCGTCGCCGGGGTCGAGGACCACTTCCTTGTCGCGGGAGATGGTGTTGTCAGATTCCAACGCAAGAGTCGAGTTGGGGTCTGGTACTTGTTTGACGGTGACGACGATTTTCAAAGCGTCATTCCATTATCGCTGCGACGGGTGACCGGCATTGAACCGTTCCAGGTCCGCGGGGGTGTTGAGGCTCGCGAACTGGCTTGCGTCGAGACCTTCGAGCCAGGTCACGTCGAGGCTCTCGATCAGGTCCGCCGCCTTGAGCCGGCCGGCGTTGAGGGCGTTCGAGATGGCAGGCATCGCTGTCCGCCGGTAAGCGCCGCAGACCGGTTCCGGCCGGCCGTCGAGGCGCGGGATCGCCGCATCGCAGCTCCGCGCCGCCGCCACCGCCACCTGGGCGAGCTCAAGAGTGACGTAAGGCATGTCGCACGCTAGCGCGAACATCACCTCTTCGCGAGCGGCGGCCAGGCCTGCCTCGAGCCCGGCAAGCGGGCCGGCCGAGGCCTTGCGATCGAAAACCACGCGATACGGCACCGGCTGCTCGAGCTGCTCGGGCTCGGCGAATGAGACCATCACATCGGAGAACGCGGGAGCCAGGCGGCCTGCCACATAACGCAGCAGGTAGGTGTCCCCCACCTCGAGCCAGGCCTTGGGCCGGCCCATCCGCCGGCTGTCGCCGCCGGCGAGCACGAGGAGGGAGGCTCGCATGTTCCACAATGATCGCTCCGTGAGGGCCATCGATTTTCACGTCCACCTGCCGACCCCAGAGTGGCTTGACGTCTCGATGCGCGGGTACGTCGAGGCGGCAGAGGCTTACTTCCGCTCCAAGGTCGCCAGGAAGACGCTGGAGGAGCTGGCGCGGGAGTACGAGGCGATGGACGTACTTGCAGTGCTGCTTGCCTGGGACGCGGAGACGGCGACCGCCCGACCGCGCGTGCCGAACGAGCTCGTTGCGCAGGCATGTCGCGACCACCCCAGGGCTTTCATCGGTTTCGGCAGCGTGGACCCGCTGAAAGGCGAGCGGGCGGTGGACGAGCTCGAGGGCATCGCGGAGCTCGGGCTCAAGGGCATCAAGCTGCACCCGTCGCTGCAGGCCTTTGCGCCGGACGACGAGCGGCACTGGCCCCTTTACGAGCGGTGCCAGGAACTTGGTCTCGCCGTTTTGTTCCACACGGGTACAAGCGGTATCGGCGCGGGCCAGCCGGGTGGCCAGGGCATCCGCCTGGATTACGCCCGCCCGATTCGCCTGGACGCCGCCGCAGCGTCGTTCCCAGACTTAAGGATCATCGCCGCCCACTTCGGTTACCCGTGGCACATCGAACTGCTGGCGATGGCTTTGCACAAGACCAACATCAACATCGACATCTCAGGCTGGGCGCCGCGGTACATCCCGGCCGAGGTGATGCGCGACATGAAAGGCCGCCTGCAGGACCAGTTCGTCTTCGGCAGCGATTACCCGTTCATCTCTCCGCAGCGATGCCTTGACGAGCTCGCCACGCTGGAAATCCCTGAGGCCGTGCTTCAGAAGGTGCTGGTCGGCAACAGCAAGAGGCTGCTCGGCCTGTTGTAACCCGGGACCAGGCGCGCGCCGGCGCGAGCGTGGAGCGTGAGGGTTCGTGCCAGCAGCGGCAGTGGCACTTCGACTCGCTCGCTGGCGACGATAACCACCGTGGTTCCGCTCACCGAAACCTGGTCCAGGTTCGCGCCCGGCTCCTGAGCGGTCAGAAACTGCGACGCCGCGAGCCGGGCGGCGGCGCCGTCGAGCTTGAGCGTCCCGCTGGAGCGGAGCGATGCGATGTCGACGTGTTGCGCCCCCACTTCCGCCGCGTCCGCCACCGCAGCTTGCAGCGCCGCCGCCTGCCCGCTGACCACACCGGCGTCGACGGTATACGCGGCGATTGGCAGCAACACGACGGGCAGGGCCACGGCGAAGAAAGCAAGGACCTGACCTTGCTGGTGCGGGATCACGGCTCGGACTCGTGCGTGCGAAACGGCTCAATTTGCGTCACAGCCCTGGAGTCGAGTTCGATCCGTGCCTGGAATGGCAACAGGTCTGCCCACGCCAGGTCGACCCACCCGCTCGAGTCCGCGACCAACTCCTCACCCCGGGCAAAGGAACCGAGGTTGATTCGCAGCTTGCATCCGGTGAGCGGATAGGCCGCGACGATCGCGTGGAATCGGGCCTGTGCGGCGGTCTGCGCCGCCGACGCATCCGGTGCACGTGCCGCGGCCGCAGCGGCGGCCTCCGTCGCGGCGCCGAGGCCTGTCCGCGCATCGGCGACCTGAGCCGCCCCCGCCGCGCCGACAGTGAGCAGAACGACAATCGGCGCGCAGGCTGCCAGTTCCACGAGCGACTGACCTCTTTCCCTCAACTGAACTTTTCCTTTTGGACCACGGCATCGGCGTGAATGGGCAGTCCGCGACCACCTACCAATGGCACAAGCGCCGGTGCGGCACCTCCGATCGCGACCTCGACCGCCGTACCCAGGTCACGCGCGCAGACCCAAACGTCCGGGCTGGGACCCGGTTGTCCAGGACACCAGGTCGCCGCGGACGTGCCGACCAGGCTGGAGTTCAGCGCGCGAATCGCAATCATTTCCGCGATGTCCGCCGGAGCGCTGGCCACAGAGCCCCCGCGCGCGCCGGCCAACGCCGCCGATCGCGCGGCAAAGGCCTCGGCCGACCAGACGGCGACCTCGACGCAGCCGAGCGTGAGCAAAAGCGCGATCGGCCAGGCCAGGGCAAACTCCACGAGGGCGGTGCCTCGCATGTGGTTCAACGGAGGCTTCGCTGGAGCACCGACACTGCAGGGAACATAAGCACTCCTAGGAATGGCAGCAGCACGCCGATGGCTGCCGGCAGCAGGACGCGGTTGAGGGCGCGGCGGCTGTGCGTGATGAGGTCGCGCCGCTGAGCTCGGCGGAGGTCGGCCGCGAGGGCTCGCACGCCCTGACTTGTCCCGGTGCCGTACTCGCGACTTGCGGCAAGGAGAATGGCCAGGCTGGCCAGGGCTGAGATCTGTGTCCGGTCTGAGTATTCGAGCAGCCGCGCTTCGAAGGATGTCGATCCACCGACTTGGGAGGCGATGAGCATGCGCCTGAGGTCAGACGCGAGCTCGCCTTCGACCTGAACGCTGACCGAACCCAAAGCGGCGAGCGCGCTGCCGCCGCCGCTGAGCTCGAGGGTGAACAGTTCGAGCAAGGGCACGAGCTCGCCCGCGAGGCGGCGTCGACGACGTTCGATTGCGGAGTTCAACGACAGCAGCAACCCCGCGCAACCGGCGATGAACCCGAGGGGCGCGAGCAGCGGTGCGACCGCCCATCCCCCAGCCGCCAGGCAGAGTGCGAACGCCAGCGCCATGATCGTGACACGCTCCGGCGATTCGTTCCAGCCGGCGCGTTCGATGCCGGTCGAGAGCCAGCGGCCGGGGCGGGCTTCCACCAGTCGCGTGGCGATCGACACCCGATGCGTCGCGATCGACCGTGAGATCTCGACTACCAGCCGGTTGTTCGCAACCGCCACCACGCCACCGGCGCAGATCAGGCCGGCCGCGACGGCGCCTGTCTTGAACAGCACCTCACGCATCGGTCAGCCTCACACGCTGCAGCCCCGGTAGCTCGAGCAGGCGGCGCATCAACACATAACCGGCCGCCATGGTCGCCAGCATCGCCAGGAGGAACACCTCGCCCTCGGGACGGTGAAAAGCGTCCAGGTAAGGCGAGTGAAGCGTGGAGAGGATGAGTAGGAATACGAGCGGGAGGGCGACGATGATCGTGGACGCCGACCGTGCCTGAGCCTGAAGCGCCCGCGCCTCACGCTCGACTTCCTGCGCTGCGGTAACCGACGCCTCGAGGTCGGCGAACAACGGAACTAGCTCACCCCCACCGGGCCGCTGGATGAGGACGGCTGCCGCGAGCATGTCGAACAGCGGCTCGGCCACCCGCTCTCGCGCCTGCTTCCAAGCTTGCCGCCGGCCGACTGACCTTGCGGAGATGGTCCGAAACTCACCGCGAAGCGGCAGAGGCCCGCGCTCGGCGAGCACGACGACGGCCTGGTTGACGCTGGTCGCTCCTGTCTCCAGGAGCTGGCGGAGCATTCGAACCGCGTCTAAAACAGCATCCTGCCGCGCGACCTGGCGTTTCCGGGCACGCGTACCAAAGGCACCGCGAATGAGCGACGCCCCGGCCAGTGCGCCGGGCAGCGCCATCACCAGCAAGCCCGTCATGAGGCTGGCGAAGAATCCCAGTGCAAACGCGGCGGTCAGCTGCAGCGACACGAATTGCGATGCGTTGATCGAGGCCACACCCGCATCCTGGGCTCGCGAACCTTCATCCAGCCACCACCGTTTCAGCCGCCGAACGAGCCAAGGAGGCGCGGCCGGCAGCGGTGGCCGGGATGCGACCGCGAGGATCGCCGTGAATGCCGCGAGACCGGCACCGATCGCGCCGGCCGTCTCAAGCATCGAAGCCGTCGAGCAAGGTCGCGGGATCGCAGACTCGGGCCAGCTTGGACCACACGCGCTCGGGCATGGCACCCGGTGACCCGACGCGGTGCCATTCGCCGTCGGGGCCAAGCGCGACCAGCTCCTGGACCGTTGGCCCCATGTCACTCTGTCCGCCGACCCAGCCCACTGAGGTCAACCGGCGTTCTCGGCGATCCCCGGACCGTCTGTCGATGGATGTGTACAACACAAGGTCTAC
>JBOHUP010000498.1:0-17342 GCA_050734615.1 Candidatus Dormibacteraceae bacterium
ACCATCACGGCTGGTCCATGAGGGCGGCTGGCAGGTGGTCGGGGCCGGGCGCGAGTTTCGGTTCGTTCCACCGGAGCGGATGGCGATGAGGCGGGCGCGTGGACCGGGGCTGCGGTGGGCTGCTTAGGCGGAGTTTCTCAAGGTCTATATAGAATTAAGGCGTTCCCCAAAGCTCCCCTTGTCGTCGGAGGCCCGATTGCTCGAATCCTACGTCCCAGTTCTGATCTACGTCCTCATCATTCTTGGACTGCTGGGAGCGTTGGTCACCTTGAGCTTCGTTCTCGGACCGTCGAAACCATTCAAGGCCAAGCTCGAGCCTTACGAGTCCGGAATCGTCCCCGACACGCCTGCCCATCGCCGCACGTCGGTGCGTTTCTACCTGACGGCGATGCTCTTCATCATCTTTGACGTCGAGGCGATCTTCTTTTATCCGTGGGCGGTGTTGCTGCGTCAGCTCAAGTGGTTCGGCCTCATCGAGATGCTCGTGTTCATGGGCATCCTCCTGATCGCCCTGGCTCACATCTGGCGCAAGGGGGGCCTGGATTGGCAATAGAGGACCTCGCCGACTCGCTCGGCAAGAACTTCCTCACGACCACGCTGGGCAAGCTCGTCGGCTGGGGCCGTGGCAACTCGGTGTGGCCGTCGCAGTTCGGGCTGGCTTGCTGCGCGATCGAGATGATCGCCACCGCGACCGCCGGGGTGGACATCGCGCGCTTCGGGTCTGAGGCGTTCCGTGCCTCCCCACGCCAGTCCGACCTCATGATCGTTTCAGGCCGCGTCTCGCAGAAGATGGCGCCCGTCCTGCGCACGGTCTACGACCAGATGCCCGAACCGAAGTGGGTCATCTCGATGGGAGCCTGCGCGTCCACCGGCGGCGTGTTCAACAACTACGCGCTGCTCCAGGGCGTGGACAAGATCGTCCCGGTCGACGTCTACATCCCCGGCTGTCCCCCACGCCCCGAGGACCTCCTGAACGCGCTGATGATCCTGCAGGAGCGGATCAAGGCCCAGGGCATCACGCCGCGCCAGTGATCGAAAAAGACCTGATCGTCGAGCAGGGCTCGAGCGCGGGCGACCCGTGGGTCACGGTGGGCACGGGCGCGATCCGCCAGGCCCTGGGCGCTTTGAAGGACGACGGATACCGGCTCCTGGTCTTCCTGACCTGCGTCGACCATCTTGCCGACGCCTCCCGCGAGTGGCCCGCCCGGTACGAGCTGGTCTATCAGCTCCGCAACCTCGAGACTCGAGAGCAGATCCGGGTGAGGTCTTTCGTCGATGGCGACCCTCCCCACGTCGACTCCGTGAGCGACCTCTTCCCGCCGGCCAACTGGGACGAGCGCGAGACGTACGACCTGTTCGGCGTGGTGTTCAACGACCATCCGGACCTCACGCGAATCCTCATGCCGGACGACTGGGTGGGCCACCCCCTGCGCCGCGACTATCCAGTCGGCGGCGAGGTGGTCGAGTTCTCCGAAGAGCACGAGACCTGGCAGACCGCGCCAGACAAAGCATGAGCGTCGACCAGGGCATCACGATCGAGAAGACGGGCGAGCAGGGCGCCTTCGGCGGCGAGCTGCTCACCGTCAACTTCGGCCCTCACCACCCCTCGACCCACGGTGTGCTCCGCTTGATCGTCGACCTCGACGGCGAGCAGATCCGGCGCGTGAAGCCGGTGATCGGCTATCTGCACACCGGCATCGAGAAGCAGATGGAGGCGCTGCGCTGGCAGCAGGGTGTCGTCGTCACCGACCGCCACGATTACCTGTCGCCGCCCATCAACAACCTCGCCTACGCGCTCGCCGTCGAACGCCTGATGGGCGTTGACGTCCCGCCCCGCGCGCAGGCTCTGCGGGTGATCATGTCGGAGCTGACGCGCCTGTCCTCACACCTCGTCTGGATGGGGACGAGCGGCCTGGAGCTCGGCGCGATGTCGATGCTCATGTACTGCTTCCGCGAGCGGGACACCATCCTCGACATCAACGAGGAGATCTCCGGCTTCCGGATGCATACCTCCTATATCCGGCCCGGCGGCGTGATGGCCGACGCCACTCCGCGATTCCTGGACTTGCTCGACGCTTTCATCCGTGCGATGCCGGGGCACGTCGACGAGTACGAGGAGATCCTGACCATGAACCCGATCTGGCGGTCACGCACGATCGGCATCGGCCTGCTTTCGCCGGAGGACGCCAAGGTGCTGGGCGCCAGCGGGCCGATGATCCGCGGCTCCGGGATCGCATGGGACCTGCGCAAGTCGATGCCTTACTCCGGCTACGAGAAGTACGACTTCGAGGTCGCGACATCAGCCGACTGCGACTGCTACGGGCGCTACCTCGTGCGCATCAAGGAGATGCGCGAGGCGGTGAAGATCCTGCGCCAGGCCGTGGACGAGCTGCCCGAGGGCCCCGTCAACGTGGACGACCGCAAGATGCTGCCGCCGCCGCGCGAGGAGCTCGAGACGTCGATGGAGGCCGTGATCCATCACTTCAAGCTGTTCACGGAGGGCTACTCGGTTCCTCCCGGCGACGTGTACGTCGCGGTCGAGTCGGGGCGCGGTGAGAACGGGTGCTACATCGTGAGCGACGGCACGCACAAGCCTCGGCGCGTCAAGTTCCGCTCCGCGTCGTTCGTCAACCTGCAGGCGCTCGAGCGCATGGCCCTCAACCACATGGTCGCGGACATGATCGCGATCATCGGCACAGCGGACACCGTCCTGGGTGACGTCGACCGATGAGCGGACTCTCGGCGCACGTCCTCGAAGAGATCAAGGCGCTGCCGGCACGCTATCCGCAGCCGCGCTCGGCGGTGATGCCCGCGCTCGACCTGGCCCAGGAGGAGGTCGGCTACCTCACGCCGGAGACGATGAGCGAGGTCGCGGAGGCCCTCAAGCTCGACCCGGGATACGTCGAGGGCGTGGCGACCTTCTACAGCCTGTTCCACCTCGAGCCGATCGGCCAGCACCGCTTCTACATGTGCACGAACCTGAGCTGCACGCTGCGCGGCGCCGAAGAACTCGTCGCGCACCTGCGCGGGGCGATCGGGGTCAATGAGGCGGGCGAGGTGTCGAAGGACGGCCTGTTCTCATATGAGGAGGTCGAGTGCTTGGGCGCCTGTGAGTACGCGCCGATGTGTCGCATCGACCACAGGTATCACTACGACCTCACACCCAAAAAAATCGACGCGATGGTCGCCGACCGGAGGCACCCTGCGGCTGCCCAAGGTTCAGCCCCTCACCCCAGCCCTGTAGCCGAACCAGAGAGGGCAACCGTGCCCCGCCCATCGCCCAAGCCCCGCGCTCCCAGGAAGAAGAAAGCCGATGCCTGAACAGCGCGGAACGGTAGGCGGGCCCGTGCTCACCGAATGGTTCGGCACCGCCGACCTGCACAAGCTGGACGTCTACGAGTCGCTCGGCGGATATTCGGCTCTGCAGAAGGTCGTGACCGGGATGACGGCCCAGCAGGTCATCGACGACGTCAAGACCTCAGGCTTGCGAGGCCGCGGCGGCGCGGATTTCCCGACCGCCACGAAATGGTCGTTCGTGCCCAAGGATCATCCAGGCCCCAAGTTCATCGTGGTCAACGCCGACGAATCGGAGCCGGGCAGCGCAAAGGACCGCTACCTGATGGAGAACTCGCCGCACACCCTTATCGAAGGCGCGGCCATTGCGTCATTCGCCATCGGAGGGCACGTGGCATGGGTGTACATCCGCGGCGAGTACGACCTGCCGTTTGAGATGCTGCGCGACGCGATTGCGGAAGCCCGCGCCAAGGGCTATCTCGGCAGCCACCCGTTCGGCTCCGACTATCCGCTCGACGTCCGTCTGTACCGCGGCCACGGGGCCTACATCTGCGGCGAGGAGACTGCACTGCTGGAATCCCTCGAGGGCAAGCGCGCTCAGCCCCGCTCCCGCCCCCCGTTCCCCGCCGTCAAGGGCGCCTGGGGCCTGCCCACAGCAGTCAACAACGTGGAGACGCTGTCGACCGTGCCCTGGATCATCCGCCACGGCGGCGCCGAGTATGCCAAGCGCGGCACGGAGAAGGCGAAGGGCACCCGCATGGTCACCGTCAGCGGAGACGTCCAGAAGCCCGGCAACTACGAGATCGAGATCGGAGTCACGTACCGCCACATCATCGAAGAGCTCGGCGGCGGCGCCCTGCCCGGCCGCAAGCTCAAGGTGTTCTGGCCGGGCGGCTCGTCGGCCAAGGTCATGCCCGCCTCGCAGCTCGACATCTCGAGCGACCTCGACGGGCTGAAGGCACTCGGCACCATGGGCGGCTCGGGCGGCGTCATCGTCATGGACGACTCGCACTGCGTCGTCAAGGCCGCGAGCCGGCTCGTGCGCTTCTACGCCTACGAGTCCTGCGGCAAGTGCACGCCGTGTCGCGTCGGCACCAACTGGGCGGTGCGCACGTTCGAGCGCATCCTCGCCGGCGAGGGCAGCCAGATCGAACTGGATCTCCTTGACCGCGTGCAGCAGGGACTGCAGGGCGGGCGCTGCCTGTGCGGCCTCGGCGACGCCGCGGGCTGGGTCATCCAGTCGACGATGGCTCATTTCCGCAACGAGTACGAGGAGCACTGCCTCCACCAAACCTGCTCGGTCGAGAAGGTCTTGGCGCATGCCTGAGATCAAGATGGTCAACCTCACCATCGACGGCCGTGCCGTGACTGTGCCCGACGGCACGCTCGTCGTCGAGGCGGCCAAGAAGCTCGGTATCGAGATCCCGGTGTTTTGCTACCACCACAAGCTCGAGCCCGTCGGGGCCTGCCGGATGTGCCTGGTCGAGATCGCGCCCGGCCCTCCCGTCGCGCAGGCAGCCTGCATCCGGCCGGTCGCCGAGGGCATGGCCGTCAAGACGCAGACCTCGATGGCGGTGCAGGCGCGCGCCGACATCCTCGAGTTCGAGCTGGTCAACCACCCACTGGACTGCCCCGTCTGCGACAAGGGCGGCGAATGCCCGCTGCAGGATTTCACCTTTCGCCACGGCTATCCCACCAGCCGCATCGACGGCCCGCGACTGCACTTCAAGAAGCCGATCCCGCTTTCGGACAAGATCGCCCTCGACCGGGAGCGCTGCGTGCTCTGCTATCGCTGCACGCGCTACTACGACGAGGTGGCCTGGGAGCAGGAGCTCACCGTCGGTCAGCGTGGCGTCCATTCGTTCATCACGAGCCAGTTCGACGAGCCGCTGAAGTCGAACTTCAGCGGCAACATCGTCGATCTGTGCCCGGTGGGCGCCCTCACCTCGCGAGTCTGGCGCTTCGAGTCGCGCCCCTGGGACATGACGTACAGCGCGACGATCTGCTCCAGGTGCGCAGTCGGCTGCAACGTCACGCAGTGGGAGCGGCGCGGCCAACTGGTGCGGGTCACAGCCCGCGAGAACGACGACATCGACGACGGCTGGATCTGCGACCGCGGCCGATTCGACTACACGGACGTCAACGACCCGGCGCGCCTGCACACCCCGTCCGTCAGCGGCGCGAAATCGTCCTGGGCCGACGCGATCAGCGCGCTGGCCGCCGGGATCAAGGGCAAGGGCGCCAAGCTCGGCATCTCTCTGCCGCAGGACCTGACCAACGAGGAGGCGTTCCTGTTCAGAAAGCTGCTCGACGGCCCCTTGAAGGCGGCCCAAGTCAGGATGCAGGGGCGCACCGCTCTATCCGCGCCGGCGGCCGACACCTTGCGCATCAAAGAGATAGATGAAGCCCGCGTGATCGTCATCGTCGCGTCCGACACCGAGGACGACGTGCCCATCGTCAACCTCCGCGTCAAGAAGGCGGTGACCAAGCGCGGCGCAAGGCTCATCGTCATCCACCCGGAGGGTGTGGACCTGGACCGAGACCAGCACACCGTGCACATCCGCAACCAGAAGGGCTCGGCGGCCGCGGAGGTGCGCAAGCTGGCTTCCCACGAGCTGCTGGCCAACCCAGGCGGTCCGGTCGCGATCCTGTACGGCGACGGCCACGGGAGCGAGGACGCCGCGGACCTGGCGGCCGCCTGCGGCGAGCTGGCCGCGAAGGCCGGCGGCAAGGTCATGCCTCTGTACCGGGGCACCAACGAGCGCGGCGCGCTCGCGCTGGGCGTGGCGGGCTCGGACAAGCTCGACGGCGTGGAGGCGCTGCTGGTCTGGGGACCGCCCCCCGCCCCCGGCATCCCGTCATCGGTCAAGTTCCTCGCCGCGTGGGACCACCTGGCCCGACCCGGCTATGAGAAGGCGGCCGTGCTGCTGCCGGCGACCACCTTCGCCGAGCGCCAGGGCACGTACTCAAACCTCGAGGGCACGGTGCAGTTCCTGCGCCCCCCGGTCGCCATGCGGCCGCCCCTGAAGGAGTCGTGGGAGGTGCTGTGCGAGCTCGGCACGGCGCTGGGCGTGGAGCTCGACTACCCCGGCATCTTCCCCATCCAGCGGGAGATCGCGGGCAAGGTGCCCGCCCTGGCCGCGCTCGCCCAGCCGCCGAGTGCGGATCCGTTGCCGCAGCCCGTTCTCGCCGGTCCTGCCCACCCGTGAACGACTTCTACAACAACGCGGTCGGCCACTGGGTCGTCGTCATCGTGGCGATCGCCCTCCTTCTCTTCGTCGTGCTGACGGCGACCGCGTACACGGTGTGGTTCGAACGCGTCGCCCTCGGCCGTATCCAGCGGCGTCCAGGCCCGAATCGCGTCGGGCCGTTTGGTTTGATGCAGCTCGCCGCGGACGGCGTCAAGCTCGCCTTCAAAGAGAGCTTCGTCCCCGCCGAGACCGACAAGATCCTTTACGTCGTCGCGCCGGCGATCGCGGTGGCGGCGGCCTTCCTCGCGTGGGCGGTGATCCCGATCGGCCTTTGGTACAACGTCCAGTACTGGATTGCCGACGTCAACGTGGGCATCCTCGTGGTGTTCGCCGTCAGCGCCATGAACGTGTACGCCCTGGTGCTCGGTGGCTACGCGTCGAACAACAAATACTCGATGCTCGGCGGTCTGCGCTCGGCCGCGCAGCTGATCAGCTACGAGATGGCGCTCGGCCTGTCGCTGGTGCCGACGTTCATGATCGTCGGCTCGCTTCGGCTGCGCGACATCGTGCAATACACCGTGAGCTGGGGCTGGTACCACGGCCCGATTCCCCTCATCATCCTGACCCCGATCGGCTTTGTCATCTACCTGATGGCGGCCGTCGCCGAGACCAACCGCGCACCCTTCGACCTGCCCGAGGCGGAGCAGGAATTGATCGGTGGCTTCCTCACCGAGTACTCCGGCCTCAAGTTCGTCATGTACTACCTCGCCGAGTACGTGAACATGATCACGGTCTCGGCGCTGGCCGCGCTGCTGTTCTTCGGCGGCTGGTACCTGTGGTTCGTGCCGCCCGTGCTTGCTTTCTTCATCAAGGTCGTGCTGTTCCTCTTCCTATACATTTGGCTCCGCGGGACCTTCCCCCGGCTGCGATACGACATGCTCATGCGCCTTGGCTGGAAGCTCCTGCTGCCGCTCGCGATCGCAAACGTCATCGTCACAGGGATCGTCCTGGTGGCGGTGCAGGGGTGATTCATGCCTGATTCAGACGTGCCGGAGCCCACGCCCCCACGCGGACCCTCCCCGGCCGGCGGGGGAAAAGAAAGCCTCCCTGAGCACCCCACCCCTCTGAGGGGTCCGAGGGAAGGGGTGC
Source organism: Candidatus Dormibacteraceae bacterium (assembly GCA_050734615.1). GTDB lineage: Bacteria > Chloroflexota > Dormibacteria > Dormibacterales > Dormibacteraceae > DASXBJ01. The sequence goes on from JBOHUP010000498.1 coordinate 7,635, forward strand.
CGTCACAACCCAAAGGCAAGACGCCCAGCGTGGCTTCGGACGTCGCGGCGCTGGCGGGCGGGCTCAAGACCACGCTTGGCGAGTTCTTCCGCAAGCCGGTCACGCTCGAGTACCCGGAGGACAAGTCCGTCCGGTCGGAACGCTATCGCGGCCGGCACTACCTCCGCCGCTATGACAACGGGCTGGAGCGGTGCATCGGGTGCGAGCTGTGCGCGGCCGCGTGCCCCGTCGGATGCATCCTGGTCATCGCAGCGGAGAACACGGACTCCAAGCGCGTCTCGCCTGGTGAGCGTTACGCCAAGACCTACGAGATCAACATGCTGCGCTGCATCTTCTGTGGCTACTGCGAGGACGCGTGCCCGGTGCAGGCGATCGTGCTGGGGCCCGAGTACGAGCTGTCGGACACCAGCCGCGAGAAATTCATCTACACCAAGGAAAAGCTGCTCGAGCCGATGCCGCCGGACGTCCAGGCGCGGTTGGAGAAATCACCCCCCCATCCCCCGGCTGCGCCGGGTACTGCCCCGCTGGCGGAGAAGTAATTAATGGCGATCGCCGTCTTTTTCGTTGCGGCGGCACTGGCGGTGCTGGGCGCCGTCGGGGTGGTCACCTTCCGCGAGCCCATCCGCTCCGTGCTCAGCCTGGTCGTGGTGATGCTCGCCCTCTCGGTGCTGTTCTTGCTGCTGAGCGCGCAGTTCGTCTTCGTCGTCCAGATCATCGTGTACGCGGGGGCCGTGATGGTCCTGTTCCTATTCGTGGTCGCGCTGCTCGGGCCGTCGCGCGAGAGTGCGCGCGGACGCCTGCGCTTCCAGTCGTGGCTTGCCGGCCTCTTCGTGCTCGTGCTGCTGGGCCTGATGTGGACGATGCTGCAAGGGGTTGTGTACCGCCAGCCCGATCACACCGACATGTCGGTCTTCGGCACGGTGCAGTCGATCGCGGTCGGGCTCTTCACGACCTACCTGTACCCTTTCGAGCTCACCTCGATCCTCCTTCTGGTGGCCGCGATCGGGGCCATCTACCTCAGCCGCCGGCAGGTCGACGAGAAGTGAGCGGGCTCGCGATCGGAGGGTCGCAGATCGACGCCTCCTGGTTCCTTTTGCTGGGCGCCGTCCTCTTCACCATCGGAGCGGCCGGCGTACTGGTGCGCCGCAACCCACTGGTCATCCTGATCTCGATCGAACTCATGCTCAACGCAGTCAACCTGACGCTGGTCACGTTCTCGCGCCAGCTGCAGAACATCGAGGGCCAGCTGTTCGCCCTCATGGCGATGACAGTCGCCGCTGCCGAAGCGGTCGTCGGCCTGGCGATCCTCGTCGACATCTTCCACACCCGTGACGTCGAGGACATCGACGATCTCAGCGAGCTGAAGGGGTGAGCACCAGCCAGCTCGCCATCTCCGTGCTGCTGCTGCCCGCGGCGGGGGCCATCCTCCTGGCGGGTCGCGGCTGGCGGATGCCGCGCATCGTGACGCAGGTCGTCGGTCCCGGCGTGGTCTGGCTGGCCTTCATCGCCACCCTGGCGCTGTTTTTCGGCAACGCGAGTGGTGACTTCACCTACTGGACGTGGATCAAGAGCGGCTCGTTCGACGTGCCGTTCAACCTGCTCATCGACCACCTCTCGATCTTCATGTGCCTGGTCGTCACCGGCGTCGGCGGGCTGATCGTCACGTACTCGGTCGGCTACATGGCGCACGAGGACGGCCCGAGCTACGCGCGCTTCTTCACCTATATGGACGTGTTCATCTTCTCGATGCTGCTGCTGGTCCTGGCCGGGAACTTCGTGTTCCTCATCGTCGGCTGGGCCCTGGTGGGATTGAGCTCATACCTGCTGATCGGTTTCTGGTACCAGCGCCGCTCCGCGGTGGTGGCGGCCCGGAAGGCGTTCGTGATGAACGTCATCGGCGACGTCGGCATGGTCCTGGGCGCTTTCATCCTGTTCGTGACCTATCACGCCATCACGTTCGCCGGGGTGTTCAAGGCGGTCGATCCCTGCACAGGCGGCCGGCTTTGCATCGTCAGCGACTCGGGAACGCTCGAGCTTGCGGCCTTCTTGCTCCTGGTGGGAGCCGTCGCCAAGTCCGCCCAGATCCCGCTCCACACCTGGCTGCCCGATGCCATGGAGGGCCCCACCCCCGTCAGCGCCCTCATCCACGCCGCGACCATGGTCACCGCCGGCGTGTACCTGGTGGCGCGCATGCATCCGATCTACGACATCGCGGCGTATGCGCATGGCGCGGTGGCGATCGTCGGCGCCGTCACCGCGGTGTTCGCCGCGACCATCGCGATCGTCCAGACCGACATCAAGCGCGTGCTCGCCTACTCGACCATGAGCCAGATCGGGTACATGTTCCTGGCGGTCGGCATCGGCGCGTACTCCGCGGGCATGTTCCACCTGCTCTCGCACGCCTTCTTCAAGGCCCTCCTCTTCATGGCAGCCGGCAACGTGATCCACGCCATGCACGACGAGCAGGACATGCGCAAGTTCGGCGGCCTATGGGGGCAGCTTCGCTTCACCTCGATCTTCTTTTTGATCGGGTCGCTGTCACTGGTCGGCGTGATCCCGCTGGTCGGCTTTTTCTCCAAAGAGCAGATCCTGGGTGCGGCTTTTTCGAAGCCCGATGACCCACTCGCGCTGTCGGTTTGGGTGGTCGGGGCGATCACCGCGCTGCTGACCGGCTTCTACACCGGACGAATGTGGTGGCTCGCCTTCTGGGGCAAGCCCTCGCCGCAGCGCCCGGTAGAGCACCCGCACGAGGCACCGGCTGTGATGCTGGTCCCGGTTGCGATCCTCGCCGTGCTCGCGGTGGCCGGCGGCTTCATCCAGACCCGGGCGCTGGGCATCGGTCCGTCGGCGGTGTCCGACTTCCTCGCCTCCGCGGTGGGACAGCAGCCTTGGGAGGAGGGCGGCGCCGCGGTCGTGCTCGGGCTTGTCACGATGCTGGCGGCGGCCGCGCTTTTCGTCGGGGCGATGCGGATGCGTCCCTGGAGCGCCCGCTTCCCCTGGGCGCAGCGCCTGCTCGAGCGCAAGTACTACTTCGATGAGATCTATGACGGCGCCTTCGTGCGCACGATGGACGCCATCGCCGGCTTCGGCAATCGCGACATCGAGCAGCCGCTGATCAACGGGGCTGTCATGGAGACGGGGATGGCCACTCGGGCAGGCGCGGCGGGGCTGAGCCTCACCCAGAGCGGCTACTTCCGAAACTACGTGCTGGTCTTCGTCGGCGGTGCGGTGGTGGTGGCGGCGATCGTGATCCTCGTGAGGGCGAGCGCCTGATGCTGACGGTGCTGTGGCTGCTGCCGCTGATCGGCGCGGCGTTGATCGCTTTCATGCCACCCCGTTTCGCCAAGTGGATGGGCGTGGTGGTCGCGGTGGCGGTGCTCGGCGTCGCGGCGGCGATGGGACTCCTCTTCACGCCGGGCGTGCACGGCTTCCAGTTCGAAGAGAAGCTGGCCTGGATCCCGCAGCTCAGCGTCTTCTACAGGCTCGGGGTGGACGGGATCAGCGTCTGGCTGATCATCCTCAACGCGTTCCTCACCGTGATCGCGCTGCTGGCCACCCCGATCACCAAGCGCACCCCGAGCTTCGTCGCTTTGATGCTCGCCATGGCGGCCGGCCTGACCGGCCTGTTCGAGGCGACCGACCTCGTCCTCTTCTACGTCTTCTGGGAGGCGATGCTCATCCCGGCGTACTTCCTGCTGTGGATCCACGGCGAGGGACCGCGGCCGGGAGCCGCCGCGCTGAAGTTCGTCCTGTACACGCTGGTCGGTTCGCTGCTGATGCTGGTCGGGGTCATCGGCGAGTACATCGTCACGGGCAAGCAGACCTTCGACCTCGCCATCCTCGCCACCCTCGCGCCGTCGCCATCGATCCAGTTCGGGCTGTTCTTCGTGTTCGCGCTTGCCTTCGCGATCAAGACGCCGCTGTTCCCGTTCCACAGCTGGCTGCCCGATGCGTATATGGCGGCTCCGACCCCGATGCTGATCACGTTCGCCGGGGTGATGGGCAAGGCCGGCGCCTACGGCTTCCTGCGCATCGCGATCCCGCTTTTCCCGCAGCCGGTCGGCTGGTGGGACTGGACCTGGGTGATCCCGGTGCTGGCGGTGGCCGCCATCATCTGGGGCGCCCTGATGGCGCTCGCGCAGCGTGACATGAAGCTGCTGGTGTCCTACTCCAGCGTGAGCCACATGGGGTTCATCGTCCTGGGGATCTTCGCCTTGAACGTCCAGGGCCAGCAGGGCGCCATCCTGCAGATGGTCAACCACGGCGTGATCATCGCCGCCCTGTTCCTGATCGTCGGTTGGATCGCGGATCGCGCGGGCACTCGCGACCGCTCGGCCATGGCCGGGCTGGCGCCGCGCATGCCGGTGATGGCCGGCGCATTCGCCGTGGTGGCTTTGGCCGCCCTGGGGCTGCCCGGGCTCAACAGCTTCGTCGGAGAGTTCATGACGCTGCTCGGCGCCTGGGAGCGCGCGCCGGCGCTGGCCGTCGTCGCGGCGATCGGGCTGGTGTTGACGCCCGTCTACATGCTGCGGCTCTTCCAGGGCACGATGCAGGGCGCTCCGGCCGGGCCGGTGCCGCGAGCCGACATCTACGCCGGGCAGCTCACGCTGCTGACCCCGCTGATCGCCCTGATGTTCGCGCTCGGGCTCGAGCCCGGCGTGGTGACCGGGCTCATGACCTCGCTCGGCCAGGTCGGCCTGGCGAAGTGATGCTCCCGCTGGCGGCCGACCTCAGCTATTCGTGGGCCCAGGCCCTGGCGGACATCGGGCAGATCGCGCCCATCGCGACCCTGGTTGGCTTCCTCCTGTTCGCCATCGTCACCGACCTCGTGCTGCCTCGGGGCCGGCGGGGCGGCGCGGTCGCGATCGTCGCGGTGGTCGGATACGCGTACTCGATGGCCACGGTGGGCTACCGCTGGATCAGCGGCCAGGGCGGCTACGCGTACCACCGCTTCGCGACCGGCGACTCCTATGCCCTTTTCTTCGAGATGCTGTTCGCGATCCTGGGCATCCTCACGGTCGCCCTCTCCCATTCCTACCTGCGCAAGCGCGGAATGCTCGAGGCCGAGTTTCACATCCTGATCATGGCCGCGGTGATCGGCATGATGGTCCTCGGCTCGGCCACGTCCCTGGTGACAGTCTTCCTCGGCCTGGAGCTGCTGTCGATCTCGCTGTACATCGTGTGCGGCTTCGCCCGGTCTGAGACGCGATCGCAAGAGGCCGCGGCGAAGTACCTCCTGGTCGGCGGGTTCGCCAGCGCCTTCGTCCTGTACGGGATGGCGCTCGTTTACGGCGGTGCCGGCACGACGGTGATACCCGATATCGCCACCCGGCTCGGGTCGTCCTCGTCCGGCAACCCGGTGATCCTGCTCGGGATCGTGCTGATGGGGGTCGGCTTCGCCTTCAAGGTCTCGGCTGCGCCGTTCCACATGTGGACGCCGGACGTCTACCAGGGCTCTCCCATCCCGGTCACCGCCTTCATGTCCGTGGGCACCAAGGCCGCAGCCTTCGCGATGATCATCCGGGTCTTCGCGGGAGGTCTGCCCCACCTCGCGCCCGAGTGGCAGGCCCTGCTCGCGTTTGTGGCCCTCACGAGCATGGTGGTCGGCAATGTGATGGCGATCGCCCAGTCCAGCCTCAAGCGGCTGCTCGCGTACTCGGGCGTCGCGCAGGCCGGGTACATCTTGGTCGGGGTGATCGCGGGAGGGCAGGGCGGCATTTCAGCCGTTCTGTATTACCTCTTCGTCTATATGTTCATGAACTTTGGCGCATTCGCAGTCGTCACGCTGCTGGCCGAGGCTGACGGTGACCGAGACCAGGTTTCCGACCTCAAGGGCCTCTACCAGAGGAGCCCGCTCCTGGCGATCGCGATGAGCGTGTTCATGCTCTCGCTGGCGGGTTTTCCGCCTTCGGTGGGGTTCTTCGGCAAGCTGTTCCTGTTCACGGCCGGCGTGGGCGCCGGGTACACGTGGCTGGTGGTCCCAGCCGTCCTGATGAGCGTGGTGTCGGTCTTTTACTACGTGCGGGTGCTCATTCCTGTTTGGACGCCTTCGGCTCGGCAAGAGGGGGTGCCCACCTCGATCAGCACGCGGAGTGCGATCATCCTGAGCGGGCTCGCGTCCATCGCGCTGGGGATCTATCCGACGACGCTTTTGATCGCGGGGCAGCTGGGGGCGAATCCGATCACGGGGCCCTGAGGGGGCGCGCCTGGGGCTCCGTCGAGGGTTGACCTGGTCGAGCTGGCTTCTCGCTCCCAGACCACCCAACTCCAGATCACGAGCTCGGTCGAGACCCTGATGGGGTTGTTTGGTTCACCGGCGGCCAAGATGAGGCTTCCTGGAGCGCCGCTCATCAGTGGGATGCGGAATGTGGTCGGAGTCGATCAGCTCACGGACGAGGCGGTCCAGGCCCAGGAGCCGAGGATCGCCCTCGCGTCCTGAAGCGCTTGCGGATCGACACCACATACGCGAATCCGTCGTGAAGGAAGACGAACATGTAGCCGTCGAACGGTCCGGGGCCGTTTCCACCAACAAGCTGAGTTTGCTTCGATGTGTACTCGAACACCGCTGCGGCGGTGCCGGCGACGGTGCAGTCCATTACCTGCCCAACGAGGGTCACCTTGAACTCAGGGTTCCCATTGGGCGGAGCTGGCGCGTACCACATCGCCGCTACGTCGTCCGCGGTCTGGGAGGGAAACCGGCCGATCAGACTCTGGAGAGCAATCTTGGTCGGTTGATTCGAATAAGAGGATGGGGCGGCGAGCACAAGCATGTCTATTTCACTTGGCGTTGGCGCCTGGGCAGTCCAGCCGCTTGGAATCCTGACTTGGACGTGGAGGTTGTCGCCAAATGGTCCAGCGATAGCTCCGGTTGGCGGAGCCACGCAATCGGTCATGGCCGGTGGGCCGGTCGGACTGACTGACGGGCTGGCGGTCCGCGCAGCAGAAGCGGTGTTGCTAGCGAGAGACCGAGATGCGTGTCCGCAGCCGACGACAGCGACAAGTCCGATCGCAATTGCAGCGTCACCGAAACATCGCGCCCTGGCTGGGAAGCGAGAATTACACCCGCCCATGATCGCTCCAACGAGAACTAGTCCCGCCAGGTTATGGGCAATCGCGATCCATCACTCGGCATCATGTCGTGCACCGGATCAACGGCGGCAGCACCGACCTGGACAACCTGGTCCTGCTGTCATCGCCATCACTGGATGGTCCACGAGGGTGGCTGGCAGCTCGTCAAATCAGAGGCGGCCAGATGCTGACCATTCCGCCGACGGTGACCTTCGGCCTGGCGCGGGCTCCTGACTGAATCTCAGATGTTGGAACGCGATTGGCCGCCGTCGACGGCGATGCAGGCTCCGTTGACCAGGCTGGCTTGCGTCGAGCAGACGAATGCGACGAGGCTGGCGACCTCATCGACTGAGCCGAAACGGCCTAGCGGCATGTCGCGGCGAACGAAGTCGGCGATGCCCTCGGGATCAGCCTTCTGCCGGCGGTCCCAGCCGCCTCCCTCAAACAGGATCGAACCCGGGGCGATCGCGTTGACAGTTACGCCTCTGGCCGCCACCTCCCGCGCGAGCGACGTGACCATGCTGATCTCGGCGGCTTTGGCGGCGTTGTAGGCCGGCGCGCCGCCGGATTCGCGGCCCCATACCGAGGTGATGACCACGATGCGCCCCCATCCGCGCTCGAGCATCCCCTTCAGCACGAGCTCCGTCATGCGAAGGCTGACGCCCACGTTGCCCTCGAACGCGAGCTGGAACTCGCGCGGGCCGGTGTCGGCCCACGTGCTGCCCGCGCGCGCGCCCAGGTTGTTGATGAGGATGTCGATGGGTCCCAGCGCCTCCTGCGTCCGGTCGACGGCGTGACGGCACCCTTCTTCTGTGAGCAGGTCGGCCGCAACTCCCGCGCCGTTGAGGGAGGTCGCGGTTTGGCGGACGTCTGCGTCGCTCCGTGCGGCGACCGACACGTGGACCCCCTCCGCCGCGAGCGCCTGTGCGATGGCAAGGCCGATGCCTTTGGTCCCGCCGGTGACGAGAGCCACCTTGCCCGCGATGCCCAGGTCCACCTGCCGAATCGTAAACTCAGTCGCATCGGCAACCCGCCAGAGCTTGCGGGCCATCTAAACCTGAGCGGCCCGCCGGCCATACCCAGACCTTCAGCCACCGTGCTGCTGATCCGCGGCAAAAAACCGTGGGAGCTGCTGCTCGTGCATCGACCCGGCGGCGCTGACTTCGCACCCGGCGCGTATGTCTTCCCGGGTGGAACCGTGCACGACGGAGACAAGACGTGGGACGACGAGATCCGCATTGCCGCGATCCGCGAGCTGTTCGAAGAAGCCGGGATCCTGCTCGCGCGGCGCGGCCGGCGTTTTGCGCGCGACGGCGATTCCGCCAGGGTGCGCGCATTGCTCGAGGGTGGAGCTCCGTTCGACCAGGCGCTGCGGACACTCGAGCTGGCACCGGCCTTCGACCGCCTGGTCATGTTGGCACGTTGGGTCACGCCGCCCCAGATGCGACGCAGGTTCGACGCGCGCTTCTTCCTCGCGCGACTGCCGGTGGGTCAGACGGTGCGCCCGCAGGAAGGTGAGGTGACGGACTGGCTGTGGATCTCGCCCGAGCGCGCCCTGGAGAGCGCCGAGATCACGCTGGTCTACGCGACGCGCACCGTGCTCGAGTCGGTGGCCACGGGGGACGATGCCTCGGCCGTGATCTCTCGCGCGCGGCGGATGCCTGACACCTCGATCGTCGAGCCGCAGCTCGTGCACGGGGAGCGGGGCTGGGAGATCGTGCTTTAAGAGGAGACGGCTAGCGCCAGAGATCCTTCCATCTGGCGTAATGGACGACCTGGACGCCGCCCTGCCGCAACACGTCGAGTCCAGCGGGATCGCGGTAGGCGTCGCGGTAATAAACCCGGCCGACGTTGGTGTTGATGATCATCTTGGCGCACATGACGCAGGGCGAGGCGCTGACGAACATCACCTTGCCGGGGAGGCCCGCCCCCGCTTTGATCAGAGCGTTCTGCTCGGAGTGTATGCAGCCGCAGGCGCCGGGTTCCGTCGAGTCGCAGCGGTTGGGTAGCCCGCGGGCGTTGCCGTTGTAGCCGATGCCCAGGACCTGGGTCAGGTCGGGTGTCGTGATCACGCTGCCGACCTGCAGGCGCGCGCAGGTCGAGCGCTTGGCCAGCTCTTCGGCCATGCGCATGTAGACCTCTTCCAGCGGGATCCGATCCGGCGTTGCCTCCGGCTCGGACACTCGGTCGGGATGGGCCATCAAAGCCAGGTTAACAGTCTTGTCTATCCCCGGCGGCGGGGCTACAATGCGCAAGATGTCGGTGCTCGAACTCTTGTTCGCCCTTCTCCTTGTATGTGTGCTGGCCGGATTGGGCGGCGTGGCGGCCCTGGTCTGGAGCCTCGTGCGCAGGGCGGACGGCCATGCTCGAGACGTCGCGGACCTGAAGGGCCGGCTCGAGTCGGGTGGCAACACCCAGCAGGTCCAGGCGGCCGAGCTTCGCGAGCGGCTGGCCCAGACCCAGTCGGTGGTGGAAGGCCTGCGCTCGGCCCTTTCCGCGCGCCAGCCGGTCGAAGATGAGGCCCGGGCCAGCCTGAAGCGTCTGGAGAGCGTGATCGCGGGCAGCTCCACGCGGGGCGCCGCCGGCGAGAACATCCTCGAGGAGGCTCTCCGGCATATTACTCCGTAGATGGTGCAGAGG
>JBOHUP010000499.1:0-4913 GCA_050734615.1 Candidatus Dormibacteraceae bacterium
GGCTTTGGCCAGGTCGGTGGCAAGGTTCAGACCTGTCTGGCCGCCCAGGGTCGGCAGCAGTGCGTCGGGCTTCTCGCGCTCGATCACGCGCTCCACCGCCTCGACCGTCAAGGGCTCGAGGTAGACGCGGTCCGCCACATCCTCGTCGGTCATGATCGTGGCCTGGTTGGAGTTCACCAGCACAGTGGTGATGCCTTCCTCACGCAGCGCCTTGCATGCCTGCGTCCCGGCGTAGTCGAACTCGGCCGCCTGCCCGATGACGATCGGGCCGGAGCCCAGGATCAGCACCTTGCGAGGTCGCCGCCTCTGCTTCGAGCCGGCGGCCGGCGCGACCACAGGCCTGCGAGCACGGACCATCTCGACGAAACGGTCGTACAGGTGCTGGTTGTCCTGAGGTCCAGGGCATCCCTCGGGGTGGTACTGGACGCTGAATACGGGCAGCCTCTTGTTGCCAAGCCCCTCCACAGAACCATCGTTCAGGTTGCGCTGCGAGACGAAGAATTCGCCCTCCGGGATCGAGTCGGCATCGACCTGGAACTCGTGGTTCTGACTCGTGACATGGACGAGGCCGGTCTCGAGGTCTTTGACCGGGTGGTTGGCGCCGTGATGGCCGAAGGGAAGTCGCGATGTGGTGGCTCCTGCGGCGCGACCGATGACCTGGTGTCCAAGACAGATGCCGAACGTCGGGATGCGGCCGATGGCTTGGCGCGCCAGCTCGACCGGGCCGTCGAGCACGGCCGGGTCTCCTGGGCCGTTCGAGAGGACCAGCCCGTTGGCGCCGGACGCTTCGACCTCGGACCAGGTCGCCGTGTGCGGCAGAACGATGACGCGGCACCCTCGCTCGCGCAGCGACCGCAGGATGTTGGTCTTCACGCCATAGTCGACAACCGCGACGGTCAAGCCCGCACCGTCGGCGCACCCTCGCGGCCTCAGCTCGGGAGGCAACGCCTCGTGCCATTCCTCCTTTGCCGTACGCGACGTCTCGGCCACCAGGTCTTGTTCCGACAGCGGGGCCACGCGGCGGGCCGCCTGGGCCAGCTGGGCGAGCCTGTCCGCATGGGGCAGCTCGTCCTGGTGGACCAGCACCGCTCGAAGCGCGCCATGGGTGCGCAGGTGGCGCGTGAGCGCGCGCGTGTCGATCTCGCTGATCGCGGGGACATTCCAGCGCGCGAGGTACTCGTCGAGCGACGTCTCGCTCGAATGGTGGCTCGGCTCCGGGCACGCCCAGCGGACGGCCAGCGCTCGAACCCACGGGCGCGAGGATTCCGCATCGGCCTCGCGGACACCGTAGTTGCCCTGCAGTGGGTAGGTCATGCACACCATCTGGCCGGCGTAGGAGGGATCCGTGAGCACCTCCTGGTAGCCGGTCATCGCGGTGTTGAAGACGACCTCGCCCTCGCCGGCAACGTCCGCGCCGAGGGCCGTGCCGACGAACGAGCGGCCATCTTCGAGGACGAGCGCCGCAAAGCGCTGCCTAGCCTGCAACGATCACCGCCTGGTCGATCCCGTCCTCTTCCTCGACGAGGACCTCCACACGCTCCGCGTCGGACGTGGGCACGTTCTTGCCCACGTAATCGGGCCGGATGGGCAGCTCCCTGTGTCCGCGATCGACCAGGACCGCAAGCTGGATGGCGCGCGGGCGGCCGAAATCCATCAGCGCATCCATCGCCGCACGCGCGGTTCGCCCGTGGTGGATCACGTCGTCGATCAAGACCACGACCTTGCCGTCGATCGGAGGTATTTCAGAGGTCGCGCGGTGGGACGGCTCGCGGAGATGGCGGTCGTCACGATGGGCGGCGACGTCGAGCCGGCCGACCGCCACTGTGCTGCGCTCCATCTCGGTGAGGATCACGGACAGGCGACGGGCGAGCACATCCCCCTTGCTCACGACTCCGACCAGCACCAGCTCACCGGTGCCACGGTTGCGCTCGACGATCTCGTGCGCGATGCGGGAAAGCGAGCGGCGGATCTGGTCGGCGTCCATCACGGTCGCCTTGATTGGAGCGTCGTCCTGCGCCCGCTCGCCTGGCCGGCCCTGGGTGACGCTCACGAAAGCAACTTGTCCAGGAGCGCCATGCGGATGTGCAGGCCGTTGCGGGCCTGCCTGAAGTAGGCGGCGCGCGGGTCGTCGTCGACCTCCGGGTCGATCTCATCGACTCGTGGCAGCGGGTGCATCACTATCGCGTACTTGCGCATCTGCTGGAGCGATCGTCTGTCGATCCGGTAAACGCCCTTGAGAGCGTTGTAGGCCGCGGGGTCTGCGAAACGCTCTTTCTGGATGCGCGTCTGGTACACGACGTCGACCTCGGGCAGGACCTCCTCCAGGGCCTCGGTCTCGACCCACGGGATGCGATGCTCGTCCAGGTGCGCCTTGAGGTCGTCTCGCATCCGGACAGCCGGTGGCGCGACGAACCATATCTTGATGTCCTTGAACTTACTGAGGAGGTAGGTCAGCGAGCGGACCGTGCGGCCGTTCGCCAGGTCGCCGACCATGGCGATGCGGATCCCGTCGATGCGGTTCAGCTCGTCGCGGATGGTGTAGAGGTCGAGCAGGGCCTGGGTCGGATGCTGGCCCGGGCCGTCGCCGGCGTTGATCACGGGCACGGTGCTGACAGCGGCCGCTCGCTTCGCGGCCCCTTCTTCGTTGTGGCGCATGACGATCACGTCCGCGTAGCCGCTGACGATGCGGATCGTGTCCTCCAGCGTCTCGCCCTTGGCCGCTGACGAGAACTCGCGCGCGTTGTCGGTGCCCATCGTCAGGCCGCCCAACCGGAGCATCGCTGCTTCGAACGACAGTCGCGTGCGGGTCGAGGGTTCGTAGAAGAGGGCGGCCATGACCTGCCCGTTGAGGCGGCCCATGAACCGGTGGGGCTCGCGCTTCATCTCTTCAGCGCGGGTGAAGAGCTCTTCGAGCAGCGAGCGGGAGAACTGCTGGCTCTCGATCACGTGCCGGAACCGACTGCCGACGGCCATCAAAACCTCCTTCCCGGTCTCACAGGGCCGGACTTAAAGGATCCCGGGCGAAAGATTAGCACCGATCGGCGGATGCGACCATGCCGCGCCAACCGGTACCTTAGCTAACGATGAACAAGAAGCCGGGACAGATCACGGTCGTCACCGAGGTCGGTTACTGCCCATTTTGCACCCGCCCCAGGAACCTGCGGCGCGAGGAGCGCCAGCTCGGCACACTGACCCGGGTGACGCTCTCATGCGAGACCTGCCACCGCACGCTCGAGAGCACGATCGGGGTCGCCGCAACCGAGGCGCCGGTGCCGGAGGCGGCAGCGACCGTCGCAGAAATGACGAGCCCGGAAAAGAAGGCGTCGACTCGCACGCCGGCGGCCGCCAAACCCAGGGCTAAGGCGGCGGCCAAGCCCGGGACGGCATCGAGGGCAAGGCGACCGGCCAAAGGCAGGTAAGCCCGTTCGGGTCCCCACTTCTTGACCGGACCATAATTTCGGCATGACTGATGCAGTGATCGTCGCGTTGGGCCGCTCCCCCATTGGAAGAGCGCGCAAGGGTTCGCTCGTCGACGTCAGGCCCGACGACCTGGCCGCCTATGTCGTAACCAAGGTCCTCGAGAAGGTTCCGGAGCTCGACTCCTCTCAGATCGAAGACCTTATCTGCGGATGCGGCCTGCCCGGCGGCGAGCAGGGCCACAACATCGGGCGAGTGGTGTCGATCCTATCGCGGCTCGACGTGCCGGGAGTTACCGTGAACCGCTACTGCTCGTCGTCGCTGATGACCACGCGGATGGCGGCGCATGCCATCCAGGCCGGCGAAGGCGACGCCTTTTTATCGGTCGGAGTCGAATGCGTGTCGCGCTACGGCAGCGGCTACCCCGACGCCCCTGACACCTACAACCCCAAGCTCGTCCCCGGGAACACGGAGGAGTATCCGGACATCTACATCGCGATGGGCCAGACGGCGGAGAATGTGGCGCGCCGCGAGAAGATCAGCCGCGAGGAGCAGGACCGATACGCAGTCAAGAGCCAGGCGGCGGCTGTCAAGGCGCGCGACGACGGCTTCTTCGACCGCGAGATCATCCCCGTACCGCTGCCCAACGGCCAGATGTTCACGAAGGACGACGGACCGCGGCCCGGCACGACCATGGAAGTGCTCGCCCAGCTGAAGCCCGCGTTTCGCGAGGATGGGACGGTCACGGCGGGCAACGCCTGCCCGCTGAACGACGGCGCGGCGGCTGTGATCGTGATGTCGTCACGCAAGGCCAAGGAATTAGGCCTGAAGCCGCTCGCGCGCGTGGTGTCGACAGGCCTGTCTTCGCTCGAGCCCGAGTTCATGGGCCTGGGTCCGATCGACGCCTCGAAACAGGCGTTGAAGAGGGCCAGGATGACGATTGACGACATCGACATCGTCGAGATCAACGAGGCTTTCGCCGCCCAGGTGATCCCGTCGGCCCGCGGCATCGGGGTCGACCCGTTCAGCGACAAGCTCAACCCGCACGGCGGCGCGATCGCACTCGGCCACCCGTTCGGCATGACCGGCGCCCGGATCCTGTGCACGCTGCTCAACGGTCTGAGTGAGAAGGACAAGACGTTCGGGCTGGAGACGATGTGCGTGGGCGGCGGCCAGGGGATGGCCATGATCGTCGAGAGGCTCAACTAGCCAGCCACGAAAGGCTGTCGGCGATCGACGACTGAGACGAGCTAGGCCCGAACCTCGGTTGCCGGCTGGAGCAGGCCGTCGAGTATGCGCCTGACGAGCTTGCGGAGAGTCGCCCGCTCCTCGGTGGTAAGCCCGCCCAGCACCTCATCCTCGAGGCTTTCCCGTGCTTTGTCCCCGCGTTCGACCGCGTGGCGCCCCGCCACTGTCATCTCGAGAATATGTCGGCGGCGGTCCTGGGGGTCACGCCGGCGGATCGAAAAACCCGCCGCTTCGAGTTCGTTGAGCAG
>JBOHUP010000500.1:0-1972 GCA_050734615.1 Candidatus Dormibacteraceae bacterium
TCCCGGCACTGGTCGAGTCGCTCCTCGAGGAGCTGGGAGAGGACCCGGGCCGCGCCGGGCTCAAGGCCACGCCGGCTCGCGTCTCACGCGCCCTGCGTGAGCTGACCGAAGGCTACGGGGTACGGCCCGACGATGTGATCGCCGGCGCGGTCTTCGACCAGGACTACGACGAGATGGTGGTCGTCAAGGACATCCCGTTCTACAGCCTCTGCGAGCACCATATGCTCCCGTTCTTCGGCAGCTGCCACGTCGGCTACCTGCCGAAGGGCAAGGTGGTCGGTCTGAGCAAGATCCCGCGCCTGGTCGGTCTCTTCGCGCACCGGCTGCAGCTGCAAGAAAAGATGACGAAGGAGATCGCCGAGGCACTGAGCGGGGCGCTCGCTCCGAAAGGCGTCGGCGTCGTGGTCGAGGCGCGTCACCTGTGCATGGAGATGCGCGGCGTGCAGAAGCCTGGCGGGCAGATGATCACCTCCTGCATGCTGGGTACGTTTCGTAGAGACCCGCGCACGCGCGCGGAGTTCCTGAACCTGGTCCGCCGCCCCTAGGCGAGCACCGGGGAGCCATGGCCGGGCGCGTCACCGAAGGGGAGGAGTCCACGCTCTTATGGGCGCTTCGGGCGGCCGAAGCACACATAACGCACCCTTTATGCGTTATGCTCCTATAAAGCAACCTTTATGTTTCTCCAGAACCCCCGCCACGAGCTGCCGGACCATTTCCTCGCCTTGGCCAACCCCACGCGCCTGCGCATCCTGCAGCGGTTGGGCCAGGTGGGTGAGGAGAGCGTCAACGACCTCGCCGTGCACCTGCGCATGAGCCAGCCGCGCATCTCCTGGCACCTACGCATGCTCCGCGGTGGCGGGGTCATCCGGACGCGCCGCGACGGCAGGCAGGTCTACTGCTCCCTGGACATCGAAAACATCGGGCGCGAACGCGCGCAGCTGGATCAATTGCTGGGCATCACCGGAAGAGTGAAAGTTAGTGAGGAGGTCGGGGCTTGAGCACCAATCTGAGGAACGGCCACAAAAATGGCCAGAAGAACGGCAAGGTACGCGTCGCCATCGTGGGGGTCGGCAACTGCGCCTCCTCGCTGGTGCAGGGAGTGCATTACTACCGCAACGCATCGACCAAGGACACCGTCCCGGGCCTGATGCATGTCGACCTCGGCGGTTATCACATCCGCGACATCGAGTTCGTCGCCGCGTTCGACATCGACAAAAAAAAGGTCGGCCTGGACCTGTCCGAAGCGATCTTCTCTGGACCCAACAACACTGTGAAGTTCAGCGACGTCCCCAAGCTTGACGTCAAGGTCCAGCGTGGCATGACGCACGACGGGATCGGCAAATACCTGGCGGATGTGGTCCACAAGGCGCCGGGCGAGACGTCTGACGTGGTCGGCATCCTCAGGAAGACGAAGGCCGACGTGCTGGTCAGCTACCTCCCCGTCGGGTCGGAAGAGGCGACGAAGTGGTACGTCGAGCAGGCCCTCGCGGCCGGCGTCGGGGTCGTGAACTGCATCCCCGTCTTCATCGCCCGCGAGCCTTACTGGCAGAAGCGATTCGAGGAGAAGGGTCTTCCGATCATCGGCGACGACATCAAGTCGCAGGTCGGAGCCACGATCATCCACCGCGTTCTGACGCGCCTTTTCCGCGACCGCGGCGTCAAGCTCGAGCGCACCTACCAGCTCAACTTCGGCGGCAACACCGACTTCCTCAACATGCTGGAGCGCGAGCGGCTCATGTCGAAGAAGATCTCCAAGACGCGCTCCGTCACCTCGCAGATGGACTACGACATGGGCGCGGACAACGTGCACATCGGACCGTCGGACTACGTGCCCTGGCTCAACGACCGCAAGTGGGCCTACATCCGGCTCGAGGGCCGCAGCTTCGGCGACGTCCCGCTCAACGTCGAGCTCAAGCTCGAGGTCGTCGACTCGCCCAACTCGGCGGGAATCGTGATCGACGCAGTGCGCTGC
>JBOHUP010000501.1:0-8137 GCA_050734615.1 Candidatus Dormibacteraceae bacterium
CACGTTCGCCGCGGTCAGCGGGCTCGCCGTATATGTCGACCTGTCGAAGTACGACCCCTTCGGCCCCGGCCTCGGATGGTCGCCCGGGCTGGTAGCGGTTGCTTTCATCGCCGCATACCTGCTGAACCGAAGCCACTCGGAGCAGTAAGCGCACATTCCGGCTTGCCGCCGAGGTCCGGGGCGAGGCGGGAAGACCGGAGCCCACCGCTACGTCACCCTACGAGCCAGCGCACTCCGGTCCCGTGGGCTCTGCTCGTGCCCAGCAGCTTGCCGTCCAGCCGGATCTCGAAGGTGCCGGCACCCGGCTCCATGCCGAGGTGGAAGACGGGCGCGTCGGCGGCGGCCCTGGCTTGCGCGGCGTCGATCGCAGCGGCGATCCGGGCCCGCCCGGGCTCGTCGACGTACTGGATGAAAACCGAGTGGTACACGATGGTGGCCGTGCCCGGCACCGGGCGAGCGAGCTCACGCTCCAGAAAGCGCGCCGCGTCGGCGCGCTCAACCTCGACAGGAACCTTCTTCGCGAGCTCGATCGCCCCATCCAGCAGCGAAAGGCGTCCGAGCTGATCCGCCCAAACAAACGACCGCAGGGTGAGCGTGCCCTCATCCGATGTCGGATCGACAGGCTCGAGGTCGCAGCCTTTCCGCTCCACGACCTCCGCGTTCCGGTCGAGCGGCGGCGGAACGTCGAACGGCTTGATGAAGCGAACGCCAGAGCTCGGGTCGCCCCAGCCTTCCCGGTCTTCGGACTCGTATCGGTACATGTCCCAGCGCAGGTTCAGACCGGCGCTGGCGCCGATCTCGAGGATGCGCAGCGGCAGGCCCGCGCGGTCGGCGATCTCGAGGAACCCGCCCAGCAAGGCGGCGCTGCGCCCGACCTCATTGGTCTGGCAGCCTCGGCTGACCAGCCTGCGCACGTCATCGGCTCGATCGAGGAGGACCTGGCGGAACAGCGGCCACGCAGCCGTGGCATCGCCGTCCCCTCCGGTCGACGGATAGTGCTCGGCGAGCTCGGCGAGCTCGCCGGACAGCACGAACCGGTGCACCGCAGCCATCATGCGGAGCGCCACGGCGGACCACCCGGACTCGACCTCCAGCCCAGCGAGGACGCCCCAGACGGCTCCTTCCTGGTCGAGGTCTGAAGCAGCCGCCTCGAGGATCGCCGCGTAGAAGGGCGAGCCGAGCTCGCCGCAGCCGGCGGCCTGGAACCTCAGCCTTTTGGCGAGGATCTCACGCGGTTCCGGCAATGACGAGCTCCTGGGCTCGGTTCGCGTAACCGGGATGAGATGGACGCGCCACGCGGTACCAGGCGAGCGTCTCGGCCAGAGCGTCCTCCAGCGCGGACGGCTCGAAGCCGAGTTGCTCGCGCGCTTTGGCGAGCACGTAGCCGGCAGACCGCCGTGGATCGGGGCCGTAAGGGCTGGCGCCGTCCGGCAGATCCGCGTACGGAATCGGGTGGATGTGCAGCGGTTCGCCCATGGCGCGCGCGATGCCCTCGATGAGATCGCGAAGGCTCACCCCTTCGAAGGCGGCGTTGTACGCCTGCCGTGTCGTGTCCTTGCGCGGGTCGCAGGCCAGAGCGCAAGCAAACCCGATGTCCTTCACCCAGGCGAGCCCCGCCTGCCTTTCGTATGACTCCAGCGGCACGAGGAGCGGTCCGCCGTCAGCTATCCGCTGGATATAAGCGGCGATCCGGAGCGTGTGGTCGGCCGGCCCGAACACGGCAGGAGGGCGGATGACCGTCCACGGGAAGCCGCTCGTGCGCGCCAGCACCGTCTCGCACCATCTCTTGCCGCCCAGATAGTCGAGCGCGCCGGGCGGGTCGCCCTCAAGCGGCACAAAGTCTTCTTCTCGCGCGGGTCTGCCGTCGAGGTTGGGATAAACGCCCGTCGAGACGAAGATGTATCTGTCACCCTTGAAGAGGCGAGTGGCCGCGAGGACCTCCGACGGCTGATAGCACGCCAGGTCGAGCAGCACGTCGGGCTGGACCTGCCGGAGGGCGCGCTCCAGCTGACCTTCGTCCGTTCGATCGAACGCGACGTAGCTCGTGAAGGTGCCGTAGGGCCGCTCTTTCCTTCCGGCGGCGATGGTCTCCACGCCGCGCCGCATCAGCTCTTTGCACGCCGCCACCCCGATGAAGCCCGCGCCGCCGAGGACGAGCGCCCGGGTCAAGGCGGCTGACCGATGTCGCGCGCGACGAACTCTACGTCGACGCCGTCGACATGCTCCAGCCGCGCCGCCAGCTCCTTCGCCATGGCGACCGAGCGGTGCCGGCCTCCCGTGCAGCCGAGGGCGACCACCAGCTGCGAGCGGCCGTGGTCGTGATAGTGCGGAATCGCGGCGCGAAGCGTTTTCTCGAGGTTGTCGAGCAGCTCCTGGGCGGCCGGCTGATTGACCACGTAGTCCCTAACCTTCGGGTCGCGGCCGTCGAGCGGACGGAGCTCGTCGACCCAGTAAGGATTGTCGAGCAGCCTTGCGTCGATGACCCACGATGCGCCGTCGGGAATACCGTTCTTGAAGCCGAAGGCGAGACAGGTGACGAGCAATCTCTCGCGTGACCGCAGCTGCCCCGCCAGCTCGCGGAGCTGCGCGACGTCGACGCGATGATGGGCTCGATCGTGGCTGCCTCCGGTGCGGCCATCCGCCGCCCCGACGTGGACCAGGACATACCGGATGTGCTGACGGTCCGCGTCCTTCAGCAGCTCAACCGCGTCGCCGCGCAGCGGCAGGACGGCATCCGATCCATCCCACGGGGACAGCCAGCGCGCGAGCTGAAAACCGGCGTCGATGAAAACGGCGATCGCCTCGTCGAGCTGCGGCTCCGCGGCTCCGCCCACGATGACCAGGGTCACAGCGTTTCCTTGAGGCGCTTCGCCAGGCGCTCCGGGACGCCGAGCTTGACGATCTCTTCCACCGGCGCCTCGCGGATGGCCTGCACCGAGCCGAAGTGTCGCAGGAGCGCTCGCTTGCGCGCGGGCCCGATGCCCTCGATCGAATCCAGCGGAGAGGTGAGCGCTTTGCGCCCGCGCACTTTGCGGTGGTGGGTGATCGCAAACCGGTGCGCCTCGTCGCGGATGCGTTGGACGAGAAACATCCCCGGCGAGTTGCGCTCCTGCACGATGGGCTCGGCGCGGCCAGGCGCGAAGATCTCCTCGCGTTCCTTGGCCAGCGCAAAAGTGGGGATGTCGGCGTATCCCGCGGACTCCAGGACCTCGATCGCGGCGCTGAGCTGGCCTTTGCCGCCGTCGATGAGGACCAGGTCCGGGCGGCTGGTGAACGAGCGGTCGCCGACAACATCCGCCTCTTCCCGCCGCTGCGCCGACTCGAGACGCTCCAGTCGCCTCCGGAGCACCTCCTGGAGCATGGCAAAGTCGTTGGGGCCCGGCACGTACTTGATCCGGAAATGCCGGTAGTGGTCATTGCGCGGGCGGCCGTCTTCAAAGACGACCATGGCGCCGACCGCGGAGTCGCCCTGGATGTTGGAGATGTCGTAGCACTCGATGCGCTTCGGAGGGCTCTCGAGGTCGAGCGCCTCAGCCAGGGCGGCGAGCATCGGCTCGGTGCGGCTGCGGTCGTAGTCAGCCTGGATGCGAAGCTGCTGGAGCTCCTGGGTTGCCGTCTCCGCGAGCTGAGTCACGAGCGCGCGCTTGCGGCCGCGCTGCGGCACCTCGATGGCCACTGGACCGTTGCGCCGCTGCCCGAGCCAGCCCGCGATGAGGTCCGGCTCGTCGACGGGACCGGGCAGGATCAGCGACCGTGGCACGTGCGTGGCGCTGGAGTAGTACTGCAGAACGAAGCCGCGCAGCAGCTCGGCCTCTCCCACGTCGCCTGCCCCGTCGAGTGGATGCCCGTCGTGGCCGACCATCTTGCCCTGTCTCACGTACGCGACCTCGACGAATACGTCGTTCGCGCTGCGCGCGTAAGCGACGATGTCCTGGTCGTCGCGGCCGCGCGTCAGGACCTTCTGGCGGTCGGCGATCCGCTCGATCGACTGCAGCTGGTCTCGATACCTCGCGGCATTTTCGAAGTCGAGCCGGTTCGCGGCCGCGTCCATCTTGTCTTTCAGCCGGCGCACCAGGACTTCAGATCGCCCTTCCATGAACAGCGCCACTTCGTTGATCCGCGCCTCGTAGTCCTCGGGGCTGATGCGCCTTTCGCACGGCCCTGGGCACCGCTTGATGTGGAAGTCGAGGCAGACCTTGCCCTGCTTGAAGATCTCGTCCGAGCACGTCCGGAACGGTAAGAGCTGGCGGATCGACTTCACGGTGCCGCGCAGCGACTGGGCCGACGTATAAGGTCCGAAGTACAGCGCGCCGTCGTTCTGCACCCGTCGCGAGTAGTGGACTCGCGGAAACGTTTCAGTCACCGGCAGCTTCAAATAGAGGTAGTTCTTGTCGTCCTTGAGCCGGATGTTGAATCGCGGCCGGTAGTTCTTGATCAAGTTGCACTCGAGCACCAGCGCCTCGACCTCATTGGCGGTGGTGACGAACTCGAAATCGTTGGCTTTGCGGACCAGCTCGGCCACCCGTGCGGTCTGCGCATAGCCCGGCGTGAAGTAAGACCGCAGCCGGTCGCGCAGCCGCAGAGCCTTGCCGACGTAGATCACCTGGCTTCGGTTGTCGCGGAACAGGTAAACGCCCGGGCTGTCCGGAACAGCCTGGAGCCTGCGCTTGATCGTCTCTTCGAGGGAAACCGCCACTTCAGTCGATTGTATGGAGTGCTCGGAGGCTGCTCGTAGACTGCTCCCGTGTCAACGCCGCAGGTGATGCCGCCACCGCCCCTGCAGGTCGCGATCCAACCCGCGCAGCCCTACAACCCGTGGGCGATAGTCAGCATCTGCTTTGCGGCCTCGACCGTGATCGGCACCTGGTGCTTCGGCGGGCTGATCGCGGTGGTCACCGGCCACATCGCGCGGCAGCAGATCAAGCGGTCGGGCGAATCGGGGGCTTCCCTGGCGCTGGCGGGCCTCATCGTCGGCTACGTCGCCATCGGCCTGTTCTTCCTTTTCATCGCCGCCTACGTCCTGTTCTTCGTCTTCATATTCGCGTTCGCCGCCACGCACTCATCGCCGAGCTCCTCCCCGGTGCGCGCCGGGTAGACTGGCGCCGTGAGCACACCTCCCAGCGAGCTGCCGGGGGCGCCGCCGCCGCCACCATCAGCGTCGCCGACGCAGATCGCCGGGCAGCAGGTCGCGCCCACGTCGACCGTGCCTCACGACCTCTCCGCCCCGATGTACACGCCGGCGGCGAACAAGACCAACACCCTGGCCGTGGTGAGCCTGGTCGCCGGGATCGGCTCATTTTTCGCGCACGTCATACCGGGGATTGGCGGATTCACAGTCGCCCTGGTCGCCGTCGTCACCGGCTACATGGCGCGCAAGCAGATCAGGGAGACCGGCGAGCAGGGCATGGGCATGGCCACCGCCGGGATGGTGATCGGCATCATCCATCTGACCCTGCTCGGGATCCTGATCCTGGTGTTGATCTTCCTGATCTTCGTGATGGGCGTGGCGCTTTTCGGAGTGGCCACTCACCACTAGCGCGGTCGCCCGGCTACGCGCCGCCAGCCCCTATGCACCGCAGGGACGGGGCCCTGTTCGCGAGTGGGATCCTAGGGTCGCACTGAGTCTTCCCTCGCCGGGATGGCGAGAAGCGGAAAGAGCGCGGCGATCAAAGCTGAGCCCGCGGCGATCCACAAAGCGAGGTCGAGAGACCATCCGATGAGTGGGCCGGCCAGAGCGGACCCGATCGGGCTGCCGACCGAGTTCAACGACATCGACACCGCGAAGGCGCGTCCGAACCACGCCGGGTCGGTTCGCCTCTGCCGCAGCGTGAAGAGCCCGATGTCGAACGGGCCGCTCGCGAGGCCGTAAATCGCGATCGCCGCGGCGACGACGATGATGCTGCCGGCGAACGGCAGCACAGCCGTCGCGGCGGCGGCCACAAGGATCGAGCCCATCATCATCTGGCGTTCGCGGCCCTCACTGGAGAAGCGGCCGGCGACCAGCGCCGAGGCCAGTCCGGCCGCCCCCATTCCGCCCCACACGAACCCGACTGTGGTCGGTCCCATGTGCAGCCGGCTCAGGACTAGCACCGGCACGGTGATCGCAAGGATTCCGTTGCCGACGTTGTACAGGCTCAGGGTCATCGCAAGCCCGCTCAGGGTCGGGTTGCGCAGCGTGTAGACCAGGCCGCGCCACGCGTTGCCCAACACGGAGCCCACCTGCGCCTTCGGGTTGCGAGGGTCGGGAAGGTGCAGCATCACCGCCGCCGCCAGGACGTACACGGCTCCCGCGACAGCCAGCGCCCACTCGCCGCCGAGCCAGCCGACGAGCGTGCCCGCCAGCGGCGATGCCAGCAGGGTGGCGATGACGTGCCCACTGCTGTCCAACCCGTTTGCCCGCTCCCACAGATGGCGTGGCGCCAGGATCGGAAACAATGACCGCGCGCCGGCCCAGCTCAGGGGATTCGTCAGCGAAGCGATGGTGACGATGAGCAGCAGCAGCGGTGCCGCCAGGAGGTGCAGGGCGGACAGGCTCGCGATGAGACCCAGCGCCGCGGCCGCCACCGCGTAGTCGAGAACGACGAGCCGTGCGCGACCTAACCGGTCGAGAAGCGCGCCGGCCAGCGGCGAGACGATGATCCCAGGCAAGGCCGCCATGAATGCGGTGATGCCGGCGAGCTGCGGCGAGTGATAGCGCTGCAGCACGAACAGGACCAGCGCCACGAACAGCATGGAGCCGGCCATACGGCCGAGGAGCAGGCCCAGGTACAGCCGCTTGAAACCCGGCACGCGCAACAGCGCGCCGTAGGTCGCCTCGCTTTGCGTATTCAGGTTCGGCGATTCAGCCGACGGCGACTTTCGACCGGCGGATGCGAGGGGCGCCGTTCGAGCGCGACGGGATGCGGCCGGCGCGGGTCAGCGGCTGCTTCAGGTACTGTCCGGTGGCCGAGGCGGGGTTCGCGGCCAGCTGCTCCGGGGTGCCCTCGGCGATGACGTAGCCACCCTTCTCGCCGCCTTCCGGTCCGAGGTCGATCAGCCAGTCGGCCGTTTTCAGCACGTCGAGATTGTGCTCGATCACCACCACGGTGTTCCCGTGGTCGACCAGCCGGTGAAGCACCGCGAGCAGGCGCTCGACATCGGCGTAATGCAGGCCGGTCGTCGGCTCGTCGAGCAGGTACAGGGTGCGCCCTGTGTCGCGTCGAGAAAGCTCGGCGGAGAGCTTCACCCGCTGGGCCTCGCCGCCCGAGAGCTGTGTGGCCGGCTGACCGAGCCGGATGTAGCCGAGGCCGACGTCGTGCAGGGTGCGGAGCTTGGTCTTGATGGCCGGCACGTTCTCGAAGACCTCCACAGCCTCGTCGACGGTCATCTCGAGTACGTCGGAGATCGAGTGGCCGCGAAACTTGACCTCCTGCACCTCGCGCGAGTAGCGCGTGCCGTGACACACCTCGCACGGCACGTAGACGTCGGGCAGGAAGTGCATCTCGATCTGGATGATCCCGTCCCCCTGGCACGCCTCGCATCGACCGCCCTTCACGTTGAAGCTGAACCGGCCTGGCTTGTAGCCGCGCATCTTGGCCTCCGGCAGGCTTGCGAACAGGTCGCGCATGTACGTGAACATGCCTGTGTAGGTGGCCGGGTTGCTGCGCGGGGTGCGGCCGATGGGCGACTGGTCGATGTCGATCGCCTTGTCGAGGTGTTCCAGGCCTTCGACCGCGGTGTGCGGTCCGGGCCGGTCCTTCGCTCGATAGAAGTGCTGAGCCACCTTCCGGCTGAGGATGTCGGTGACCAGCGACGACTTGCCCGAGCCACTGACGCCTGAGATGGCCACAAACGTGCCCAGCGGAATCGCGACGTCGACGTCCTTCAAGTTGTTCGCCCTCGCACCGCGGATGACGAGCCGCTTGGCGTTGCCGGCCCGCCTTCGCGCGGGTATCGGTATCACGCGGTCGCCGCGGAGAAAGGCCGCTGTGAGCGAGTTCGGATCGCGGAGCACCTCTTCCACGGTGCCCACCGCGATGATCTCGCCGCCGTGCTCTCCGGCCGCGGGTCCGATGTCGACCATGTAGTCGGCGGACCTGATGGTCTCCTCGTCGTGCTCAACCACGATCAGAGTGTTGCCGAGGTCGCGCAGCCGCAG
>JBOHUP010000502.1:0-5697 GCA_050734615.1 Candidatus Dormibacteraceae bacterium
CTTCATGGGTGACACCGGCGCTCTCGCGATCGGCTACGCGGTTGCCGCGATGGCCATCCAGCAAGGCTTGATCGTGTTGCTGCCTCTTGTGGGTCTCGTGTTTGTATTGGAGACGCTCTCTGTCATCATTCAGGTGGCTTACTTCAAAGCCAGCGGCGGACGCCGTGTTTTCAAGATGACCCCAATTCACTACACGTTCCACCACGAGGGTTGGTCTGAGAATCGCATCGCGCTCTCCTTCTGGGGCGCGGGGCTCGTCTCGGCGCTGGCCGCTGTCGGGGTGGCGCGCCTGGCCAGTTGACGGCACTGGTGGTGGGAGCGGCGCGCAGCGGCGTCGCGCTGGCCAATCACCTCGCCGCTTCAGGCGAGAAGGTGCGTGTAACGGATCGCAGGCTCGCGGCCGAAGTCGAAGATGCCATCGCGCACATGCCCGCCGGCATTGAGCTGCGGCTCGGCGGTAACGACAGCTCGGTGCTCGAGGGCGTGGACGTCGTCTATGCGAGCCCGGGAGTGCCGTGGGATTCGCCGCTATTGACGGAAGCTCGGGCTCGCCACATCTCCATCTCCAGCGAGATCGACCTGTTTCTCAAGCTATGCCCGGGAACGGTGGTCGGCATCACGGGCACCAACGGCAAGACCACGACGACCGCTCTCGCGGGTGAGGTGCTCGCCGCGGGCAAGCATGCGGTAATCGTGGGCGGCAACATCGGCGACACGGTGCTCGATCGCCTCGACGAGATAACGCCGCAGCACTGGGTCGTGCTGGAGCTCTCGAGCTTTCAGCTCGAATCGGTCGAGCGACCGCGTCTCCACGTCGGGGTGATCCTCAACATCACCCCTGACCACCTCGACCGTCACAAGACCTTCGATCGATACGTCGACCTGAAAGCGAGGGCGATCGAATTTGCCGGACCGGATGACTTCGCCCTTCTCAATGGCGGAGATGAGGTGGTGCGGCGCCTGGCGGGTCGCACACACGCGCAAGTGGTGTGGTTTGATCATCACCAACCCATGCCGCCGATGCCGCTGCCCGGCCGGCACAACATGGAGAACGCGCTGGCCGCGGCGGCCGTCGGACGCATCGCCGGCATGAGCGACGAAGCCATCAACAGCGCGATCCGCAATTTCAAGGGCGTCGAGCACCGGCTCGAGCTGGTGGGCGAGTGGGCCGGCGTGCGGTGGTACAACGACTCGAAAGCCACCAACCCCGACGCCGGCCGGGTCGCGCTGGCCGCGTTTCCGGGGACTCCCGTGGTGCTGATCGCCGGCGGCTACGGCGGCGACTTCGACCTTCGTCGATGGGTCACCGACGTGCTGGCGAACACCGAGGCCGTCGTGCTGATCGGCGCGTCCGCGGACCTGCTCGCCAGAGAGCTGAGCGCGCATCCGAAAGTCCTACGCGCGGCGAGCCTGGAGGCCGCGGTCGGCCTCGCGGCGGGCCTGTCCCGTCCCAGCGGCGTCGTTCTGCTCAGCCCCGCCTACAAGAGCTACGACATGTTCAAGGACTTCGAGGATCGCGGCGATCAGTTCAAAGAGCTGGTCCGCAAGAGGTTCGCCGCATGAGCGCCGGGGTTCGCGACCGGCAGCCTGACCGCCTGCTGCTCTTCAGCACCGTGCTGCTGTGCTGTGGCGGACTCGTCATGGTGACGAGCGCCAGCGTCGCATTCGCCTATACGCAGCATCAATCGGCTTTCTATTACGCCGAGCGCCAGGCGGTCTGGATGCTGATCGGCTTTTTCGCACTGTTCGTGCTGGGCCGCATCGATTACCGGCGCTTGCGCCCGCTCGCTCCCGCCGGCGCGGTCGTCGCCGCCCTGCTGATGCTTCTGGTCCTCGTTCCGCACCTCGGCGTTTCGGTGAACGGCGCCCGGCGCTGGTTCGACGCCGGCCCTCTGGGCACCTTTCAGCCGTCGGAACTGGGCAAGCTGGCATTCGCCGTCTTCGTCGCGCACTGGGTGGACCGCAACGCTGAGCGGATGGGAGACTTCCAGCGGACCTTCGTGCCTTTCGCAGCGATGCTCGCCGGGGTGCTCGTGCTCCTGATGCTCGAGCGCGACCTTGGCACCGCGATCGTGATGGTCGGCATCTTCGTCAGCGCCTTCTGGTCGGGCGGCGGCCGCCTGCGCCACCTCATCCTCCTTCTGGCGGCGCTCGGCCTTGGCTTCGTCGTCATGACGGTCCTCGAGCCCTATCGATTTGCGCGCCTCACCGCCTTCAAGAACCCGTTCGCGGATCCACTGGGTGCGGGATTCCAGGCCACGCAGTCCATCTACGGGCTGGCCTCCGGTGGCGTTTTCGGGGTCGGGATCGGGCACTCGATCGAAAAGTACGGATGGCTCCCGGAGGCCCATACGGACTTCATCTTCGCGATCGTCGGCGAGGAAACCGGGCTCATCGGCACGACTCTGGTGATGCTTGGCTTTCTCTTCTTCTCCGTGCGAGGCTACCGCGCTTCGCTGCGCGCGCCGGACAGGTTCGGCATGTCGCTCGCGGCCGCGATCACCACCTGGATCGCTTTCGAGGCCCTTTTGAACATGGCGACGGTCACCAACACACTGCCCATCACCGGCGTCCCGCTGCCTTTTTTCAGCTACGGCGGCACGGCGGTCGCGACGGAATTGGCCGCGGTCGGCGTGCTCTTGAGCATAGCCCGGCACGGCTCAGGGTCGGCACTAGGCAACAATCGGAGTGCGGATGAGACTTTTGATAGCTGGCGGCGGGACCGGAGGGCACCTGTATCCGGCTCTCGCGGTCGCGCGAGCGTTTCGCGCTGAGGAACCTGACGCTGCGGTGCTGCTGGTCGGCCGTACGGGCGGTCCGGAGGAGCGCCTGGTTCCGGCTGCCGGCTTTGAGCTCGCCACCGTCAACGTCCGCGGCTTCGACCGCGACGCCGTGTGGAAGAACCTCGCGCTGCCGATCGTCATCCCCTCCTCTCTGCGCGCCGGCCTTCGGATCGTCGATCGATTTCGGCCCGACGTGGTGCTCGGCATGGGCGGCTACGTGATGGCGCCGGCGGTGGCAGCAGCTCGCATTCGCGGCATCCCTTACGTGCTCCATGAGAAGGACGTGCGTCCAGGCCTCGCCACGCGGATCTTCGCCGGCCGCGCCGCCGCGATCTGCGCCACGCTGCCGGGCACTGAGAAACGCCTCCGCGGCAAGCGGGTCGTGATGACCGGCGTGCCGCTTCGCGAGGGTTTCGTCCAGCGCACGCCCGACGTGCCTGCGCGCAGGCTGCTCATCACCGGCGGGAGCCAGGGCGCGCGCCACCTCAACGCGGCCGTCTGGTCGGTCCTGGACCAGCTCTGCAGCCGGTTCGTCGAGGTCGTGCACATTGCCGGACGGCAGGGTGCGGATGGACTGGCGCAACACAAGCGCGACCGCTACCACGGTCTCACGTTCGCCGACGAGATGCCGTCGCTGATGGCACGCGCCGACCTCATCGTCTGTCGCGCCGGCGTCGGCACGATCGCCGAGGCCGCAGCGGTCGGGCTGCCCATGGTGCTCGTGCCGGGCACCTTCGGCGGTGGACACCAGGAGGAG
This sequence comes from Candidatus Dormibacteraceae bacterium, assembly GCA_050734615.1. Classification (GTDB taxonomy): domain Bacteria; phylum Chloroflexota; class Dormibacteria; order Dormibacterales; family Dormibacteraceae; genus DASXBJ01. Next base: position 3,541 of record JBOHUP010000502.1, read on the forward strand.
AACGCCGCGGCCATGGTCGAAGCGGGCGCGGCGGTCCGGCTCGGTGACGCCGACCTGACGGGCGAGAGCCTCGTCGGGGTTATCGATGCCCTCGACGACTCCAGGCTTCGATCGATGGCCCGGGCTTCAGCCGGGGCCGGCCGCCGCGACGCCGCCGAACAGGTATTAGGTCTGCTGCGCGAGGTGGTCGGCCGGTGAGAGTTCATCTGATGGGGGCCGGCGGCGCGGGCGTTTCCGCGCTCGCCCGCGTGTTCCTCGCGCGAGGTGACGAGGTCAGCGGCTGCGACGCCAAGGAGTCGGACACGATGGCCGAGCTGGAGGATGCGGGCGTAAGGATCATGGTCGGGCACGACCCCGAGCACGTGCTGTTCCAGGACCTGCTGGTCTACAGCGGCGCGATCAAGCATTCGCCTGAGCTCGACGCCGCTCGCGGGATGGGTCTCAAGGTGCTGAGCCGCGCCGAGATGCTGGCCGAGTTGATCAACGGCAGCAACTCGATCGCCGTCGCCGGCACCGCCGGCAAGACGACGGTCACGCATATGGTGGGTCACATACTGGTCACCGCCGGCTTCGACCCGACCGTGCTGGTCGGCGATGGCGCAAGCGCCCGCGCCGGGCGCTCCGACTGGCTGGTGGCCGAGACCGATGAATCCGATGGCACGCTCACGCTGCACCACCCACAGCGCGCGATCGTGACCAACATCGAGCTCGACCACCCTGACCATTTCCGCGACGTGAGCGCGGTCCGCGACCTCTTCCAGTGGTTCGTCGCGGCTCTACCCGACGATGGGCTCGCGGTGCTGTGCGCAGACGATGAGCTGGCGCGTGAGCTGACGCCCAGGTCTCGAACGGTGACGTACGGGTTTCGCACCGGTTCGACCTATCGTTGCGAACCCGAACGTCCCTTTGCCATCCACCATGATGGCGAGCTGCTGGGCCGCGTCGACCTGCGCCAACCGGGGCGGCACAACATCCAGAACGCGACGGCGGCCGCGGCGATGGCTCTCGAGCTCGGTGTGAAGTTCGTGGACGTGGCAGCGGCTTTGGCGAGCTTCCCCGGAGCCCACCGCCGGATGGAGTTCCTCGGCGTGTTCCAGGGAGCGACGGTTTACGACGACTACGCGCACCATCCGACCAAGGTGCGGGCGACCATTGAGGCCGCACGCGAGCTTCGGCACCGTCGCCTCATCGTCGTGTTCCAGCCACACCGCTATTCGCGCCTGGCGGCCCTCATGCACGATTTCGCGCGCGCCTTCACCGGCGCGGACAGGGTTCTGGTGCTCGATGTCTTCAGTGCGGGTGAGGACAACGTTTCGGGGATCCAGGCCGCGGACCTCGCGCACCAGATTCCGAACGCGACTTACGTCGGCGACTTCACGAGGGCGAAAGAGGAGCTCGAGGGCCTCGTCGGGCGCGAAGACCTGGTCCTGATGATGGGAGCCGGAGACATCAAGAAGTTGGGCGATGAGCTGGCGCACAAAGCCTAAGGTCGCGTGGCTTCGCGAGCTGCCTGGTATCTCCGAGCAGGAGCCACTCGCATCGCGCACGTCGTTCGGCATCGGCGGCCCGGCCGAATTCTTCGTCGAGCTGGGCCGCCTGGACGCGATCGAAAAGGCGATCGATGGCTGTCGGGAGCGTGACATCCCGTACCTGTTGCTCGGCGCCGGCACCAACCTGCTCATCGCCGACGACGGCGTCGAGGGCCTGGTCATCCGGGTGGTCACGCGCGACCACCACATCGACGGCACCAGGGTGCGTGCGGCCGCCGGCCTGAAGATGATGCGGCTCGCCCGCATCGTCGCCGACGCCGGTCTCGGCGGCTTCGAGTTTGCCATCGGGGTGCCCGGCACGGTCGGCGGCGCCGTGTACCAGAACGCCGGCTGCTGGGGCAAGGAGATCCGCGAGGTCCTTATCGAGGCTGAGGTCTATCAGCCGGGTACGGGCGCGAGGACGATGTCGCCCGCGGACCTCAAGCTCGGCTATCGGACCTCGGGGCTTCGTGAGGGCTCGCTCAAGGGAGCGCTCATCATCTCCGCGACCCTGCGTCTCCAGCGCGGGGACGGGGAGGAGGCCAAGCGCCTCATGGCCAGGCTGACGAAGGAGCGGAACGAGACGCAGCCGATCAAGACGAAGAACTGCGGCAGCGTCTTCAAGAAC
>JBOHUP010000503.1:0-2857 GCA_050734615.1 Candidatus Dormibacteraceae bacterium
CGGCATAGGCATCTTCACCGAGCTCTCCAATCCCGGTGCGATCCTGCCCGGCGTGGTGGGAGGGATCGCGGCGATCCTGGCGATCGCCTCGCTCGCCAACCTGCCGGTGAACATCGCCGGGGCTCTGATGATGCTGCTCGCCTTCGTACTCTTCATCGCCGACCTCAAGGTGTCGACGCACGGCATCCTCAGCGTCGGCGGCGTCTTCGCCCTGGCGTTCGGCATGGCGTTCCTCATCAACACGGGGCCGGTTGGACTCGGGGTGAATCCATGGGTGGCGGTGGTCACCGCGCTGGTAACCCTGGGGTTCTTCGCTCTCTTCATCCGCAAAGTGCTGGCCGCGCGTCACCGGCCGGTGTTTGCCGGACCCGAGCACATCGTCGGCTCGGTGGGCGAGGCGCGCGAGGAGCTGGCGCCTGAGGGTTTAGTCTTTGTGGCCGGCGCACTGTGGAAGGCAGTCGCACCGCCCGGCACCATCCATGCGGGTGCGCCTGTGAAAGTGGTGGGGCGCCACGGCCTTCAGCTCGACGTGGTCGCCGCTGAGAACGGTGAGATGCAGGAGAAGAAGTAAATGGACATCAGCTCGCTAATCGTCCTCGCCGTCATCATCGTTCTGATCCTGATCGTCCTGTTTTCGAGCCTGCGGATCGCGAACGAATACGAGCGTGGAGTGGTGTTCCGTCTCGGCCGGCTGATCGCCCTCAAGGGCCCGGGACTCTTCTTCATCATCCCGTTTGGGATCGATCGCCTGGTCAAGATCGACCTGCGCACGATCACGCTGGAGGTGCCGCCGCAGGAGGTCATCACCAACGACAACGTGACGGCCAAGGTCAACGCGGTCATCTATTTCCAGGTGATGGATGCGCGCAAGGCGGTGACGCAGGTTTTGAACTACATCAACGCGACGTCGCAGATCGCCCAGACGACACTGCGCGCGGCGCTCGGCCAGGCGACGCTCGACGAGCTCCTCGCCAACCGCGAGAAGATCAACCAAAATCTGCAAAAAATCATCGACGAGCAGACCGAGCCGTGGGGCATCAAGGTCGCGGTGGTCGAAATCAAGGACGTCGAGCTGCCCAGCACGATGCAGCGCGCCATGGCCAAACAGGCCGAGGCCGAGCGTGAAAAGCGCGCCAAGATCATCAACGCGGACGGGGAATTTCAGGCCTCACAAACCCTGGCCAACGCGGCCCAGGTGATCTCGTCTCAGCAGGGCGCGCTTCAGCTGCGCTTCTTGCAGACGATGGTCGAGATCGGCTCCGAGAAGAACACCACCATCATCCTGCCCTTTCCGATCGAGCTGTTCCGGCCGCTGATCGAGCTCGCCGACAGGCTCGACCCGTCGACGCCGCCGCGACCGGTCCCACAGAAAGGTTCTCCGTCGGACTGACGGCCCACTTCTGGCTCGACGCGGGCACGGCGCTTGTCTTCCTCCTGCCCCTTCCCCTGATCGTCGTGGCCAACGCCGCCGTGGGCAAGAAGTGGGCGGCCATCGCCGCGGCGATCATCGGCGGGCTCACCGCCGGCTTCGTGTTCTTGCTGGGGGCTCTCGACCTCGCCGGCGCCCCCGTGCTCGTCGCCGGCGTCAGTGGGAACACCAAGCTCGGCCTGGACGCCGGCACGATGGTCACAGGCTTCGCCGCCGCAGCGTTGATTTCGAAGCCGCTGCGTGTGCGGCTGGCCCGCATCATGCCCATCGACCCGGACAGCCCCGTGCATGCTCTTGCTCTTGTCCTGGCCGTGGTGCTGTTCGGAACCCAGGTCACCTCACTCGTGTTCACAGACGTTCTTGCCTCGGACCAAGCGACCGCCCCGCTGACGGTGACCGACCTGATCGTGCAGGAGCTGCCGTTCCTCATCCTCGCTCTGGCCGGGGTCGGGATCTTCATGCGGCGCGGTGCGCCGGCGGTCCTCCAGCGGCTGGGGCTGGTGATCCCGGCCTGGTGGCATGTCCCGCTCGCCCTCGCCGCGGCAGGCGTCTTCTTCGGGTTCGCTTATGAGATGGACGCTCTGAGCCATGTCGTCACACCACAGGTCGCTCATCAGGTTGATGTCACGACCGAGCACGTTTTCGGAGGCCTCGGTGGACCGGTCGCGATCGCTGCGCTGGCCCTCGCGCCGGGGATTTGCGAGGAGATTCTCTTCCGGGGCGCACTCCAACCACGAATCGGCCTGGTTGCCACGGCTCTTCTGTTCGCTTCGATCCACACCCAATATGGCCTGTCATTCGACGTGCTCGCCATCTTCGTGATCGCGATCGGGCTGGGGATCATCCGTAAGTTCGCGAATACCACGACCTCGGGCCTTTGCCATGTCACGTACAACCTCTTGACAGGCATCGGGATCAGCCTGGCCGGCGCGAGCCTGGGCATCGCTGCCGGTCTCGAGCTCATCCTCCTCGGTGCCGCGGCCTTCGGTATCTGGTCGGCATGGCGCCGGCGTCCCCGGGAACCGGTGCTGTCGTCTTAAAGGCGGGCTTGGCGGTGGCTAAATCAGGCGGTAGATTCGCGCTACGGTGCGCAGGCGGGGGAGGGGCCGGCACGGGAGTGGGAGGGCCCCGACAGGGGTGCGGCGATCTCGCGCTCGGCTGTTGGTGCGCAAATCGGAGCTGACGACACCCCGCCGACGCTTAACGCCCCAGCTAGGCATTTAACGGCGCGCCCGCTAGAATTCGCACAAATGGCCCCAGATATAGGATCGGCCCATGAGGTGAGCCCCAAGATGTTGGCAACCACCTCACCCCCCATTATCGCGGTCGTCAACCAGAAGGGAGGGGTCGGCAAGACGACGACCGCGATCAACCTCGCGGCGGCGATGGCCGAGCTCGGCCACCCTACCCTGCTCGTCGATCTCGACC
>JBOHUP010000504.1:0-1941 GCA_050734615.1 Candidatus Dormibacteraceae bacterium
GGCGTGGGCCGCCGGCAGCGTGCTTCACATGGTGCGGATCCTGCTCGGCCTCGAGCCCGACCTGCCTGCGGGGCGGCTCTATGTCGACCCGGCGCTGCCACCCTGGTGTCCCAGCCTCGTCCTCGACAAATTGCGAATGGGTCCCCACGAAGTCAGGTTGAGCGTGCGGCGAAATCCGAACGGCGGATACTCGCTGGACGCCGACGCGCCTGGCCTGGACGTGGTACGCGGCACACCTCCCTGGCTGGAGCTCGCCTCCGATTGACGCGGGGTCTCATGGTGCGAGCGTTTGATGTGTAACTTCCCCAGGCGGCAGGTTCTATCGGTGTGAACCCTCGCCGGATCGCCCTCATCGTCAGTCCCTGGTACCCGGTCCCACCCGCCGGCTACGGCGGCATCGAGCTCATGGCCTACAACCTGGCCTGCGAGCTGCAGCTGCGTGGCCACCAGGTGAGCGTGATCGGCCAGCAGGGCTCCCAAGGACCTTTCGAGTCGATCGCGATTGCGCCCGAGAGCTGGTCAGGGCAGCTCGGTGGTCGCGATCATCTGCCTCGAGAGTTCCTGTTCTTGTACCGCGCATACGACATCGTACGCAGGCGCGCTTTCGACGTCGTCCACGACAACTCCGGCCTGGCCGGCATCCTGGTCGCCGCCATCAGCCGGCTCCAGGCGCCCGTGGTCGCCACGCTCCACGGGGCCTTGAGCGAGGCCGAGGGGGAATACCTGTCGGCGATCGACCATCTCGTCCACCTGGTAGCCATCAGCCAGGCCCAGCGCGCGCTGGCGGCCGGCGTCGGATGGCGCAGGGTCGTCTACAACGCCGTCGATCCGAAGGAGTACGCGCCGATCACAAGGTGGGAGGAGAAGGGGGACTATGTCGTCCAGCTGGCCCGGATCTCGGCTGAAAAGGGGCAGCACGTTGCAATCGAGATGGCGCAGCGGCTGGACATCAACCTGGTCCTGGCGGGCAAGGTGGGCGAGGATTCAGGCGCCTATTTCGAAAAGCGCATCAAGCCGCACCTGGGCGGACGCATCACCTGGGTCGAGAACGTGGTGGGCGAGGACAAGGCCCGGCTTTTGGCGCACGCGAGGGCCATGGTGTTCCCCATCCAGTGGGAGGAGCCGTTCGGCATCGCCATGGTCGAGGCGATGGTCAGCGGCACGCCGGTGATCGCCATGGCTCGGGGCGCGGCCGTCGAGCTGGTTGAACCGGGCGTGACGGGCTTCCTCGCGGCCGACCTGGACGGCATGATCGACGCGTACTCCCGCCTTGGTGAGATCGACCTGGCGCGCTGCGCCGAGCGGGCGAGTGAGCGGTTCGGGCCCGGGCAGATGGCCGACGGCTATCAATCCGTGTACGAGCGCGCGATCGAGGAGTCGCACCACCGAGATCCTTCATGACAGGGCCTACCTGGTTGGGCAGGTCTTGGGGGCGCTCGTGCCGAGGGGTGGATTTGATGCACTCGGGCCGAATCGGCCGCAAATTGACACCCGCCCGGCTTTTGATACAGTCAGGGTCAAGCGTCCAGGGGTGTCAGGAGGAATTGATGAGACATATCAAGCACTTAGGCCTGCTGGCCTTCGGTGGAGTCATCGTGCTCGGGCTTGGCGCTTGTGGAGGAAGCTCGACTGCGTCCAACGGGCCGTCAACTTCCCAGATCGGAGGGTCGGCGACCCTGTGGGCGGAGTGGACGAGCACCGAGCAGCAGGACTTCACGGCGTCGCTCGCGCCATTCGAGAGCTCGACCGGAGTCACCGTCAACTACTCCGGGAAGGGCAACAACACTGACACCGCGATCGCATCCGCGGTCGCCGGCGGCGCGCCGCCCGACGTGGCTCTGGTGCCCGACCCGGCCACGGTCCTGACGCTTGCCTCCAAGGGCTCGATCAAACCTCTGGACAGCATCCTCGGCAACCTGACCTCCAACTACGGCTCCGCAT
>JBOHUP010000505.1:0-16747 GCA_050734615.1 Candidatus Dormibacteraceae bacterium
CCCGAACCTGCGGGCGATGGCGATGGCATCAGGACTATGCGAATGGTGTCTGCCTCATTTGAGGCACGCGAGTGGAGTCTTTTTGTACGACGACCGCTCCCGGCTCACGGGCATACGCTGCTGTTAGACCGATTGTTCGCCGAGAGTCCGAAAAGTATTGGGCCCAGGAGGCTGGTGGATGAGTAACGTGCCACAGAAGATCCCAGAGCAGGGAGATGATCCGGCCAAGATCGACCACGGCTTTCGCGCCTGGTACGAGTCTTGTCCTTGCTGCCTGAGTGGAGCGTACCCGAAAGTCAAACGTGCGCTCGACAGCGAAAAGATTGTTCGCGCCGCAGAAGAGGCGGCCAAGCGATAGGGCTGGGTTGGAGCAGGAGGAGCGTCTGAATTGACTGATCTGACCTTCGAGATCCTCTCGGATTGGGGTGGAGTTGGAAAGACCGGCGGTGGCCACCTCACGGCCAGCGACCACTCGTACGAGTTCTCAGCACCGCTCGCGATGGGTGGCCGAGGCATCGGCACCAGCCCGGAAGAGTTGCTGACGAGCGCCGTCTGCGCCTGCTTCACCTCGACTTTCTTTGCTCTGTTGACCAAGGCGCGGCTTCCGGCGGAAAGAGTCACGGTTGTGGCCCGAGGCAAAGTGATCGCCATTCCCGGGGAGCAGGCCCGGTTCGCCGAGGTCCGGGTCAACCCAACCGTCCGGGGTGGCGAAACGGGGCGGCTGGAGGAGTACGCAATGCTTGCCTGCAAGGCGCGGGACCGCTGCTTCATCGGTCGCACGCTGCGGGGCAACGTCTTGTACGAGGTGGGCGAGGTCAGTGTTGAAACGAGCCATGGAAACGAACGCGTGGTTGCTTTCTGCTCGGTCTGGCCCGCTCCGGCGATGGCGGCGATAGCCTAGGGCGATGGGAGAGTCGCCCTGTTTCGCGGACCTGCTGGACGATCAGGGTCGGATGCCAGAGCCGCCAAGAGTCCGAATCCGACAGGTCTATGAAGCCGGCCCGACCGATCCGACCGAGATCCGCGTCCTGGTCGATCGGGTATGGCCGCGTGGCGTCAGCAGGGAATCGCTGGCCCTCGACCGATGGGCCAAAGAGATCGCTCCGTCTTCCGAGCTCCGTCGCTGGTTTGCCCATGACTCGCTGAAGTGGCCGCAATTCCAGCTCCGCTACCGGGCTGAGCTCTACAGCAAACTCCCCGAGTTGAGGGAGTTGGCGCTGCTTGCCCGCAGCGGTCGACTGCTCCTCCTTTACGGAGCGCACGATAAAGAGCACAACCAGGCCGTGGTGCTGAAGCACGTCCTCGAGGAAGCCGTCTAGAGCAGCCGCGCCGTTAGCTTCCTTACGCGTTCTCCTCGAGCGACTGCAGGAAAGCTTCCAACAAGGCCATCGACCTCTTGCGAGGTGGCCTTTCCCAGAGCTTCGGTGCGACGCCGCTGAGGTTGCGAGCCACAGCTGTTCGCCTCCAGCCCGCGTGCTTCGCCCAGAACGTCTTCGCGATTGGCGGAAGCCGGGGGTTGGCGGGCCCTACCTCATTCGAGGCATCCAATCATCGGCCGTCCGAGAGACGACGATAGGGCATCCAGGCTGTCAGCGTAAATTCGACTTGTTACGGCTGGCAATCCGTGGCCCTCTCTCTATCGACCGCCATGGTCGATCTCGGTCAGGTGGCCTGAGACTGCCCGCTCGCCGATCCCAGGTTAGGAGCTCAGGCAAGAGCTAGGTGGCAGCAATCCAGGTTCTGCCTCGCCCCAAAGCCTACGACGACACTTTCTTCAAGCCCATCACTCTGTGGCTGACCACCACTGACCACAAGCTGATTGGGATCATGTACATGGTCACTGGCATCCTCAGCTTTGTCGTCGGTGGCCTATTCGCCCTGGTCATTCGCCTGCAACTGGCCCAGCCGGGACTCTCAGTGGTCGACGCCGAGACCTACAACCAGCTGATATCGGCACATGGCGTGACGATGATCTTTTTCTTCGTCACGATCTTCTTCACCGGGATCGCCAACTACATGGTGCCGCTCATGATCGGCGCCCGAGATATGGCCTTTCCCCGCGTCAACCTGCTCGGGTTCTGGTTGATACCGCTCTCGATCATCCTCTACTACAGCGGTTTCTTCACCGGCGGTGCGCTGGACGCCGGCTGGACGGGCTACGCGCCGCTGACTGAAAAGGCGTACCAGTCGCACAGCCTAGGCGTCGACTTTTGGACGCTGAGCATCATCGTCTGGGCGATCAGCGGCATCATGGCCTCGACCAACTTCATAACCACGATCATCGCCCTCCGCGCACCGGGCATGAAGCTGACCCGGCTGCCCATTTTCGTGTGGGCACAGGTCTCGACCTCGATCCTGCTGCTGGTCGTGGGCGCGCCGCTTGCGGTTGCAATGATCCTGCTCGAGTCAGATCGCCAGCTCGGGACGCAGTTCTTCACGACGCAGGGCCGGCCGGTGCTCTATCAGCACCTCTTCTGGTTCTTCGGCCACCACGAGGTCTACATCATGATTCTGCCCGGCTTCGGCATGATCTCGGAGATCATCCCCGTGTTCGCGCGCAAGCCGATCTTCGGCTACATGTCGATGGTCGCCGCGCTTTTCGGGATCGTCTTCCTCTCGATGACCGTGTGGGCGCACCACATGTTCACGGTCGGCATGAACATCTACGTGGAGAGCTTTTTCATGTTCATGTCGATGTTGATCGCGGTGCCGACCGGCATCAAGTTCTTCAACTGGATCGCGACCTGCTGGTGGGGATCGATCGAATTCACCGTACCGATGAAGTTCGTATTCGGTTTCCTCGCCACCTTTCTGATCGGAGGCATCACCGGTGTTTATCTGGCGTCAGTGCCGGTCGATACGCAGGTTCACACCTCCTACTTCGTCGTAGCGCACCTTCACTACGTGCTGTTCGGCGGCAGCGTGTTCACGATCTTCGCCGGGATCTACTACTGGTTTCCCAAGATCACCGGCCGAAGACTCAATCGGAGGCTTGGGGAGTGGAACTTCTGGACCCTCTTCATCGGCTTCAACGGCACCTTCCTGATCATGCATACGCTCGGCCTCGAAGGCATGCCGCGCCGTATTGCGACCTACACCAACCCGGCGTGGGCAACGACCAATCTGATCATCACGGTGTCCTCCTTCCTTATCGCGTTCTCCGTGCTGTTGTTCCTCATCAACGTCTTACGGAGCTGGAACCACGGCGAGATCGCAGGCGACGACCCCTGGCAGGCCAACACTCTCGAGTGGGCTACCACCTCGCCACCGCCGCCCTACAACTTCGAGCACCTCCTGCCGGTGCGGAGCTTCATGCCCCTGCGCGACCTGCGCGAATCAGGTGGGCTAGCGCCTTCCAATGCGGCGTATGCCCTCGCCCCGCACGAGGTGGGCGATGCTCCAGAGACGGCGAGCCAAGCCTGATCGCCTCCACCGAAGTGCCTCGAGCGAGGTAACGGGTGCGGAAGGTACGGTCGGCACCGTACCGCCCATGCCCATCCCAGCGCCGCGACCGGGCCTTCGGCTTCTTCATCGTCGTGCGTCGCTCAACAGGGGGAGTCCTGCCGGGAGGGGATTGGTCGGCGTCAGCTGCGCCTCCCGCCGCGCGGCGGGGAGTGCCGCTCCATCTCGGCAAGGCTGATCGCATACGCCGTGTCCAGGTCTGGCCGTTTACGAAGCACAGTCGATGCGGTAGGCGGTACTGCCGGTTGAACGATCAACATCGTGCGTTCGCGAGCTGAATCTGCGGCCGCGCCAAGCGCCTTGGCAAGCTGCTCCTGGTCATCGAGGGGCAGACTTTCGTCGAGCTGGCACCAAGCGGCGAGCTGGTGAACGGCCAGCGCGTCCAGAGCGGTGATCGCCTCGCGCAACGCGCGAAGCACCGGCTTGGCTTGCGATGTTCGGCGGAGGCTCCGATTGGCATTTTCCGAGAGCATCGCCAATTGCTCGGTTAGCCGGCGAACCTCACGATGGTCGGTCTTGAGGGCATCGCAAAGTTCGACATCGAGGCGGCGGCAAACGACATGTTCCACGGCGTCCAGCAGGGGCAGGAGGTCCGATATGAGTTGATCGGTCAGGATTCTGAGAGCGCGCGCGAGCTGGCCGGTCGAGGCGCCGGGGAACTCTCGCGCCACCCGCTCCGCATGGGCTCGGATGAGCGGCACGGTGCCGAGTCGCCGTTCAAGCTCGGGGTGGATCGGGCACCTCCTCTGGTTCGCCGGCTGGCGATTCCTCATCGTCGAACCCATGGCAGGCCGGATCAAGTGACCTGCTTGATGGGCACCAGCAGATGAGGCCCCACTCGTTCCACTGTCGCGCCAACACCGCTTTGAACGCCGGCTGCCCGCATCGTGGGCGGTCGATAAATTCAGGCTTGGGCGATGCGTCGGGTCGGCCGGCGTGATTGAGCACCTGTGACCCCTCCCCGCGCCCGTGCCGGAGTCGCCGCTTGAAGGTGGGCGACACAGAGCGTGGGCTCCACGAAGGGTTCCAGGCGGGTGGCTTGGAAAGGAGCTCCCATTTCTTCCAGCGCGCCCTTCAGCATTCCGAGGTGGACTGCGCAGACGACTTTTTGATTCGATTCAGCCACCTCTCGAAATGGGCAGCGGTGGAGCAGGATCCTTCGCTAACCGGACTCCTCCAGCGCCTCGGGCATGAACCCGAGCTCAGTGAAGAGCCCGACCACCTGACGAGTGGCTTCCTCAGCCGAGATCTCGGCGAAAGGTTTCGGCTTTTCGGCGAGATAGCTGCCCCACGCGCGGCCGGCGCCTTCGGCGACGGCCTGTGGACGGTCGGTGGTGGCCAGGTAACCGGCCAGGATCTGGGCCAGCAGTCGATAACCGCTCTGGTGCACCGGTGCGGTCTCGGCGATTGCTTCATAAAGGACGCGAGGACGTCCGCGACCCGATGCGGGCGCCGCGAGGGATCTGATTAGGCCGGCCTCGATGAGCTGGTCGACATGCGAGCGAACAGTGTTGGGATGAAGCCCGATCAGATCACCCAGCTGGCGGGAATCGAGGGGACCCTGGCCGCGAAGCTCCTCCAAGATCCGAACGCGACTGACGTCGGCGAGCGCCCGGTGGGTTCGCAAGGAGGGATCGAGCATCCGCTTGAATAATACGGTATTGATGGTGAATAATAGAGAAGCCGTGAAAATGGAAGGCGACAAGTGAGCTCCATCAAACCAAAGCGGTCTCCGGCGCCAGACCTGCCGGGTCGATATCTCGCCACCGGGCTGCTTGGCTTCGTCCTCTTCGCCATCGGCGTACCCCTGCTGGCGCCAGACCTGGTGCGCACCAACGACGACCCGACGGTCTTCGCGCTGACCCACGTGGCGGTGCTCGGCTGGATCACCATGACCATGTTCGGAGCCCTCTACCAGCTCTTTCCCGTCGCCCTCGGCGGCACCGTGCGCTCGCCGCGACTTGGCCGCTGGAATTATTGGGTGCTCGCCGCCGGCATCACCGGCTTCGTGCCCAGCTTCTACCTGGACTGGACGCCTGGCGTGGCGTTGTTCGGGTCGCTCACGGTGGGCGGCGTGCTCCACTTCGCGACCCAGCTGCTGCGCAGCTACCCCACGGTCAAGGACTGGCACCCGATGGCCTACTACGTGCTGTCGTCGCTGGTCTGGCTGGTCGCGACCATCGGCTTCGGCTTCGTCTACGCGCTGAACGTGCAATTCCGCTGGTTTGATGTGAGCGGCTCGATGCTGGCGGCCCACGTCGAGATGGGCCTGGCCGGCTGGCTGGGGCTGACGCTGATGGGTGTCTCCTACAAGCTGACCGAGCTCTTCGCCCTGGCGCACGGACACGGACGCGGGCTCACCCTGGCCAACCTGGCGCTCTGGAACCTCGGCCTGCTGGGCCTCGTCCTGAGCCTGCTGCTTGAGCCGGAGAGCCGGCTGGTGATCGCCTTCGCCGCCGTGCTCGCCATCTCCGCCGTGCTTCATGTGCTCGACCTCGCGTTGCTGCTGAGGACTCGCCGGCGGCGGAAGTTGAGCGTCGAGCAGTGGCACACGTTCATGTCGCTGGGATCCCTGCTGACCGCGGCCGCGCTCGGCTTGCTGCTCGTGTCTGGCCACGCACCGGGCCGCAGCTGGGTGGTGGCCTACGGCTATGCCGCGCTGGCGGGATGGTTCGGCTTCGCCATCGTGGGCAAGTCCTACAAGATCCTGCCCTTCCTCAATTGGCTGCATCGTTTCAGCGGGTCCGCCGGCGCGCGGCCGGTACCGCTGCTCAGCGAGCTGGTGGATGAGCGACTGGCCTGGGCCTCCTTTGCTTTGCTCCTGGCCGGCTTTGCCGGAGTGCTGGCCGGACTGCTGGTCGTCGACGCTGGTGCGGTTCGGGTGGCCGGCGTGATCTATCTCGGCGGAGCGCTGATCTTCATCTTCAACGCAGCGCGGCTGGTCGTTCCGCTTGCCACATTTCGGCGCCGTGTGTCGGACCCCAAGGAGATGACGGCGTGAGTGAACTCCGCCTCGACCTGCCTGACGACCTGCTCGCCTCCGAGGCCTGGCAGCAGCTTGCCTGCGTCTACGACCCGGAGCTGGGCGTCAACCTTGTCGACCTCGGCCTCGTCTACGAGGTGGGCGTGAATACCGGCGAGGTCCGGGTCCGGATGACCCTGACCACTCCCGGCTGTCCGATGAGCGAGAGCATGCCGGAGGCGGTGGAGAGGGCGCTGTTGACGATCCCCGGGGTGGCAGGCGCCTCCGTCGACTTGGTTTGGGAGCCGCGCTGGGTACCCGAGATGATGTCCGACCGCGCCAAGCGTGAGCTTGGGTGGATGTGAATGGAGGTGTGAGATGACGACACTGGACGTGCGGCCGATGATGGCCGCGGGTAAAGAACCATTCGACGCGATCATGGGTGTGGTCGGCGACCTGAAACCGGAGGAGGAGCTCGAGCTCCTGGCGCCGCTCGATCCAATCCCTCTGTACCAGGTGCTGGGGGCCCGTGGCTTCAGCCACCGGACCGAGGCGTTGGGTGCGGGTGACTACCGGGTGATCTTCCGCCGGGACGTGGGTTGAGATGGCCACTCGACCGACGCCGGCTCTAGTACCGCCTTTCCGGCGCAAAGCATCGAGATCAGCATGAAAAGGAGGGCTGAACCATGGCATTTGTAATCGCTCAACCGTGCGTCGGCGTCAAGGATGCGTCGTGCGTCGAGGTCTGCCCGGTCGACTGCATCAAGACCGACGATGCGGCCGACATGTACTACATCGATCCCGACGAGTGCATCGACTGCGGCGCCTGCGTCGACCCGTGTCCGGTCGACGCGATCTTCCCTGAGGATGAGGTGCCCGAACAGTGGCGCAACTTCATCCAGATCAATGCTGATTACTTCCAGAAGGTGAAGAGCTAGACATGTCAGATCTCGTATTCACAAGCACGGTGGCGTGGTCGGGCGGGCGATCGAGCACAGGCGCGATCGAAACCGACGGTCAAAGGCTTCAGTTCTCGGTGCCCGCCTCGATGGGAGGCTTGGGAGTTGGCGCCAATCCAGAGGGGCTGCTGACGAGCGCAGTCGGCTCGTGCTACACGGCGACCCTGGCGGCGATTCTCGAATCACGCCGACTGCACGCGACATCGATCGAAGTCCAGGTCAACACCATCGTCTCCGACTATCCCGGGCCAAGCGCCCGCGTCGCGGCAATCACGGTGAATCCGAGGTTTGCCGGCGCAGAGCCCGGTCGCGAGGACGAGTACGAGCGAGCCGCGATGGTGGCCCGCGAGCGCTGCTTCATCGGTAGGCAGTTGGCTTCGCATCTGAGCTACCAAGTAGGAGAGGTCGGGTTTGCTGAAGCTCCCGCGCCGGCTGGAAACGTTCTCGACGTACGAGCCCTTCCACCACCGAAGCGCCACGAGCTCATCTTCAGCACGCTGGCCGAGCTCTCCGGTGGTGATGCGATCACGCTGGTCAACGACCACGATCCCAAGCCGCTCCGCTATCAGTTGGACGCAACCCAGCCAGGGAACTTCAGTTGGGACTACCTCGAGCAAGGACCGCAGGCGTGGCGCGTGCGGATCGCTCGCATCGCATGACCGCCGGGCCGGGCGCAGCCCAACTGAATGCGCGGCTGGCCGGGGTCGTGCTCCTGAGAGCATTTGCGAGGGTTCCAGGGCGCCACAGTTTTACGTACGAGTGTGTTGCACGGGTAGTTCACGACAGTCGCACGCGCGGGTCGAGCACGGCGTAGAGCACGTCGACGACGATGTTGGCGGTCACAATGAAGAACGAGGCCAGCAAGACGATGCCGATGATCACCGGCAGGTCCTGCGTAGTGATCGACTGGACGGCGAGCTGGCCCAGACCCGGCAAACCGAAGACGGTTTCGGTGACGATGACTCCGCCGAGCAGCGTGCCCAGATCGATGCCGAACTGTGTCACCACCGGGGTCAGAGCGCTTCTCAATCCGTGGACGATGATCACGCGCCATTCGCGGAGTCCCTTGCTTCGGGCGGTGCGGATGTAGTCCTCCCCCAGCACCTCCAGTAACGATCCCCGTGTCAGCCGAGCATATGTCGTGGCCGTGACGAGCGCGATCGTCAGCCAGGGCAGCACGAGGTGCTGAGCCCAACCCAGGGGATCCTGACTCAAGGGCATGTAGCCGCCACCGGGAAACAGCGGCAGACCGGCGAGGTGCAACTCGTAAAAGAGAAAGTAAAGGAAGAGCAGGCCAAGCAGGAAAGTAGGCATGGAGTAGAAGAAGAGGGCGAACCCGGTCACCGTGCGATCAGCGCCCGAGCGGGGATGCGTCGCGGCGAGAATGCCTGCGCCGACCCCGATGAGGAGCCAGAGAATGGCGCCACCCACTGCCAGCGATGCCGTGACCGGAAGCCTGGTGGCCAGCAAGCTGGTCACAGGCTGCGAGCTGTAGTACGAGTAGCCCAGATTGCCGTGGATCAGCCTGGCGATGAAGTTCAGATACTGGATGGAGATCGGCTGGTCGAAACCGAGGCTGCGCCGGATCGCGCCTACCGTGGCGGCAGTCGCCTGCCGCCCCGCGAGCAGGCGCGCCGGGTCGTGTGGTGCCACGAAGAACATTACGAACACGATGGTGGTGATGATCCACATCACCAGGAGGCCGAAGGTCACGCGCCGAACCAGGAAGCGGGTCATGTCCGCCGGCCTCGATGGAAGAGAAGCTGGCCACGCGGATCAAGGGCGTCGCGGATGCTGTCACCCAAGAGGTTGAAAGCCAGGGTCGTGATCAACAACGCCGCGCCGGGCGCGATCACAAACCACCAGGCGACCTTGTAGTACGCGACCGAACCGGCGAGCATCTCTCCCCAGGCGGGAGTTGGGGGGACGATCCCGAGGCCGAGAAACGACAGTGTGGCCTCGAAGACGATCGAGAGCGGGATAAGGAGCGTGGCGTAAACCACGATCGGCGCGGTCAGGTTGGGCAGGATGTCGACGAACATGATCCGCAGGTCGCTGGCGCCCAGCGATCGCGCCGCCTCGACGAACTCTTTCTCCCGAAGGGACAGGGTCTGGCCCCGGACGACGCGGCCAACGGATGCCCAGCTAAAGAAAGCGATGACCACGATCGAGAGGGGCAGGCTGGGGCCGATGATCGAGACCAACGCCAGCGCGAAGAGCAGGTAAGGAAAGGACAGGACCACGTCCATGCTTCGGGCAAGCACAGCGTCGACGGTGGAACCGAAGTAGCCGGCGGTGAGCCCGACCAGGACGCCCACGAGCACAGCCAGACCGCTGGCGAGGACGCCGGCGACAAGCGAGATGCGCGTCCCGTAGACGACACGAACGAAGACGTCCCGGCCCAGGTCATCGGTACCGAAGAGGAAGGTTCGGCTGGGGCCGACCGGTATGCCCTCAGGACTGAGTCCGATATCGCGGTACTGGGCGTTGGGGTCGTGACCGACGAACTGAGCGATCAGGGGCGCCGCCAGGGCCAAGGCGACGATGAGCAAGATCACGATCGCGGAGGCAATGCCGACGCGATCGCCGCGAAATCGACTCCATGCCAGGCGCAATGGGCCCCGCCCTTCGACTTCGCTCGCCGCCGGTGTGCGTTGAATCTGTCCCACGCTGAGCGCCCGGGCCTCGCTGGGTGCACCCTCAGCCATCAAGGCTCTGGCGCGTGAGCGAGTGCGGTCGCAGCCCGACTGAGGTCCTCGCCGGGTTCGACAGGAAAGTGGCAGGCGGTCACGTGGTTGAGCCCATCGCCGATCTTGACCTCCAGCGGCGGTGCCTCCTTGGCGCATATCGGGCGGGCTTTGGGACAGCGTGGGTGGAACGGGCAGCCCGTCGGCGGATTGATGGCCGAGGGAACTTCCCCGGTGAGGACGATCCGGCGATTGCCGTGTGCGCCGTTGACGGTAGGTTGCGGTACGGCGGAGAGCAGGGCGCACGTATATGGGTGGCGTGGTTTTGAATACAACTCATCGGGCGTGGCGATCTCCACCAGCTTGCCCAGGTACATGACGGCGATCCGATCACTCACATGGCGCACAAGCGAGAGATCGTGGGCGATGAAGATGTACGTCAGTCCGAAGGACGCCTTGAGGTCGGCCAGCAGGTTGACGATCTGGGCCCGGATCGACACGTCCAGAGCCGAGACGGGCTCGTCACAGACGACCAGTTTCGGGTGCAGGGCAAGCGCCCGTGCGATGCCGATCCGCTGCCGCTGACCGCCTGAGAACTCGGCCGGAAACCGGTTGAAATGCTCAGGGTTGAGGCCGACCAGGCGCATCAGCTCCTGAACGCGGAGTTTGCGGTCGCGACCCTTCGCGACGCGGTGAATGGCAAAGGGATCGCCGATGATCGAGCCCACACGCCGGTGGGGATTGAGCGAGCTGAACGGATCCTGAAAGATCATCTGGATCTGTCTGCGAAGTGGCCGCATCCCGCGGCGCGAGAGCCGGGTGATGTCCTGTCCGTCGAATGTCACGCCGCCCGATGTGACGTCGACCAGCCTGGCGATGCAGCGGGCGAGGGTCGACTTCCCGCAGCCGCTCTCCCCGACCAACCCCAGGGTCTCGCCTTGACGCACCTCCAGGCTGACTCCGTTCACGGCATGAACGGCGCCGATCTGTCTGCGAAAGAACACCCCGCGCCGGATCGGAAAGTGCTTTACGACCTGTTCGAGATGGAGCAGTGTTCGAACCACCTCAGGACTCGCCTCTGGGGCTGGTTGCTCCCGCAGCCATGCGGCGCTTGGCGTCGGCGGCAGACCCAAGGCCCGCGGTGCCGCTGGGCAGCCAGCACGCCGACTCGTGCGCCGGCGCTCGCACCGCACGGAGCGGTGGGACGTCGATGAGGCAGCGGTCCATCACGAACGGACACCTCGGATGGAACGGGCATCCATCAGGGATTCGAATCAAGCTCGGCGGCTGGCCGGGTATGGGCTCCAGCCGTTCCCGCCCGCCCGAAGTCGGCAATGAGCGCAGAAGCCCCCGCGTGTAGGGGTGATGCGGGCTTTCGAACAAGGTGCGGATTGGCGCTCTCTCCACCACTGTCCCGGCGTACATGACCATCGCCTCATCGACCATCTCAGCGATCACGCCGAGGTCGTGCGAGATCAGCACGATGGCCAGGTCAAGCTCCGCCTGCAGACGCTTCAACAGTTGGAGGATCTGCGCCTGCACCGTCACGTCGAGGGCCGTTGTCGGCTCGTCCGCGATCAGGAGCTTTGGCGTAAGGGCCAGTGCCATCGCGATCATCACGCGCTGGCGCATGCCACCGGAGAACTGGAAGGGATAGTCATCGATCCTTCGCTCCGGCTGGGGGATGCCGACCAGCCTGAAGAGCTCGATCACCCGGTCTCGCGTCTGTGCGTGCGCGTGGCGCTCGTGGGCACGGATGACCTCGGCCACCTGCCAGCCGACGCGATAGAGGGGGTGCAGGCTCGAAAGTGGATCCTGAAAAACGATGCCGATCTGCGCTCCACGGAGGTGGCGCAAAGCCTCCGGTTGCATGGCAAGCAGATCCCTGCCTTCGAACAGTGCTACACCGGAGACATTTGCTCCTTGGGTCAGACCCGCCACGGTCTGCATGGTCACGCTCTTGCCCGACCCGGACTCGCCGACAATGCCGAGGGTCTGGCCTGCTTCAAGACGAAAACTGACACCGCGGACGGCCTGTACGACGCCGTCCGCGGTAGGAAACTCGACCCCGAGGTCTCGCACCTCGAGCAGGCTCACGTCGCCCGCCCTCGCATGGGGCTTACGCGCCGCTCAGCCAGACATTTGTAATGTCGCCTTGCTGAGAGCTCGGAAGAAAGATGAAGTTCTTGACCCGCGAGGAGTGAAACACGGGTGTCCGCTGGCTCAGGATGGGAACCACGACCGCGTCCCTCATGACCTGCATGTCTGCGTCATGCCAGTACTTGCCGGCTTCCTCGGGGGTGGCCGCCGCCAGCGCCTTGTCGATGTCGCTGTTGACCTGGGCGTTGTTGTAGTCGCCATAGTCGATGGTGTTGGTGCCGTAGGTCCGGCCGTCGAACAGAGGCTGGATCATCGTCCTGCCGTCGTTGCCATACCAGTCGGGCACCCAGCCCGGGGTGGCAATGTCCCAGACCCCTCGCTTGGCCGAACCGGGGTCGTCCAGGTACCTGGAATAGAAGTCGGAGGGAGGAACCGGCTGAAGCTCGAGGTTGATGCCGGCGTTCTTCAAGCTCGCCTGCAGGGTTTGGGCGACCTGTGGGTGGACGCTGTTGGTTCGGTAGATCAGCTTTAGGGTGATTCCGTTAGGCCAGCCCGCCGCGGCGAGCATCGTCTTCGCCTTGGCTGCATCGCCCTTGTTACCCGGAGTGGAGTAAAGGTCGAAGGCTTCGTAACCGGCGTTGCCCTGGAACATGATCTGGCTCGCCGGCGTGTTCAACACCGGGCCGCCATAGACCTGGCCGACCGCCACCTTGTCCACCGCGTACTCCAGCGCCTGGCGGACGCGAAGATCCTGCAGCGCTCCGCGATTGTTGGGGCTTTGCAGGTTGATGACCATGTAGGGGTTGAGCGTGCCCGGAGGCCCGGTCACGAGCCGCGAGTCGTGGGACTGAAGCAGCTGCGATAGGTCGGCGGTCGGAGGAGGTTGGTCCCACTCCATGTCGGCGGTACCCGCCCCGATCTGCTGCTGCACCGAGTTCTGGTCGAGCGCCTCGGTGACTTTGATGTGGTCCACGTAGGCGTGGCGGACGCCGTCGGTAGCCTGTTCCCAGGCGGGGTTCCGGTCGAGCTCGATTCCGGTGCCGGCGTCGTATTTGACGATCTTGTAGGGACCGTCGGAGATGGTGTGCTGTCGGAAGTCCGCGCTGTCGGGGACGTATTGCAGGTACTCGGCCGGAGCCGCCGAGGCAAAGGGGAGAGCAACGATATTCAGGAAGTCGCTCGCCGGCTGCACGAGCGAGAACACGATCGTGCTCGTGCCCACAGCCTTGATGCCGGCGATGTCGTGGCTGTCGATGTAGCTCTTGATCGCGGACGCCGTGGGCTGGATGCTGAGCATCGGCTCGCAATAGTCTTTGAAGCCGACGATCGTCGTCTCGTAATAGCCGGGCGCGCCGACCGGGCTCGCCGGATTGCATAGGCGCTTGAACCCGAGGATCACATCCTGCGCCGTCACCTGGCGCGAGGGGCTCGTGTCCCACTTGACGCCTTGCTTGATGTGGAATGTGTAAGTCGTGCCGTCGCTGCTCAGCCCGCCGTTGCTCTTGCTCGGCACCTGAGTCGCCATGTCAGCGACGACGGTGGTCGCGTGGTTGAAATCCGAGCTGGCGGGGTAGGTGACCAGCTGTCGCGTGAAGGCGCGCTCCAGCGTGTAGCTGACCGTGTAGTAAGCGCTCGCGGTGTCGAGATGGTCGACATCGCCCTTGCCGAGCAGGGTCAGAGTTCCTCCCTTGACCGGCGTAGCGCCGGATCCGGCACCGGAATTACCAGTGGTACCGCATGCCGCTGCCGCCAGCGACAGGCATGCGAATGCGCCCATGAATGCAAGACGTCTCGGTAACGGCGTCATCGAAGTCTCCTCGCGTGATGTGGTTTTCGGTGATCGATGGTCACGATCTCATGCAAGTCACGCTAGGTTTTGGGAAGAGGTCGTCGCCGTGTGTTGACTAACAGTCGTCACGTTTTAAGAATTTTTTCGGATCGCCTTGCGTCGCCTGGTGGCAGGCGTTCCCGCAGGCGCTCCAGATGCTGTTCCAGGTCCTGGACCTGCCCGCCCTGATGGGTTGCTTCGCCGATCTGCCGCCGGCAGTCGTCAATCTCTCGATGGATGCGCTGCAGGTCTGCCGGTGTGATCCGCGGCGGAATCCTTGACGCGTAATAACCTAACCCGATGGCTGCAGCGCTCAGCCAGACGAAGGCCATTTGGCCGACGGCCGACGGATCGTTCTGCATGAGCTGCAACATCCACGGCCAGGGCCAAGGCATCGACGTGACCGTTGCGCCAGTCCGGCTCCGCAGTCCGTGCGTCTGCTAACAGCTCGGAATTTCCGATTCACCTGTTAGTCCGCGCACAGCCGCATGCGCCAGTCGGGAATAGTGTCGGAGCCTAAGGGCCCAAGTCGGCTGACCAGTTCTGGTTAGGAAACCGCCCAGGTCAGTCGACGAGCCCACGCTTAAACGTCATAGCCCTCTAGGAGATACACGTGATGCAGAGACAAGCCGGCGCCATCGAAACGCTGCTTTCGGAAGAGCGGCGCTACCCGCCCGACCCGAAGTTCGCCAAGATGGCAAACGCACAGCCGGACATCTATAAAAAGAGCCTGGAGGACTTCTGGGACGAAGAGGGGCGCAACCGCATCGCCTGGTTCCGGCCCTACGACAAGCTCTACGAGTGGGATTTGCCGTACGCGAAGTGGTTCCTCGGCGGCCTCACCAATGCCTGCTACAACTGCGTCGACCGCCACGTGGAGGCCGGCCATGGCGGCAAGGTCGCCTATTACTGGGAGGGTGAGCCGGAAGGCGAGCGCCGGACCCTGACCTTCGGCGACCTGCAGCGCGAGGTGGTCAGATTCGCCAACGGACTCAAGAAGCTGGGAGTCCGGAAGGGGACCAACGTCGGCATCTACATGGGCATGGTCCCCGAGCTGCCCATCGCCATGCTGGCCTGCGCCCGCCTCGGCGCGCCGCACACCGTAGTCTTCGGCGGCTTCAGCGCCGAATCGTTGGCCGGACGCCTGAACGACATGGGCTGCGAGGTCCTGATCACCCAGGATGAGGGCTGGCGGCGGGGCCACCGAGTTCCGCTCAAAAAGACCGCCGACGAAGCAATGGCCGGTTCGCCCATGGTCAAGTCCTGCGTTGTCCTGCGGCGCAACGGCGGCACTGTCCCCATGAAGGAGGGACGCGACGTCTGGTGGAAGCACCTGACCCAGGGCGTCGATGATGATCCGCGCTCGTGTCCCTGCGAACGGATGGACTCGGAAGACCTCCTGTTCCTCATGTACTCGAGCGGCACCACGGGCAAGCCGAAAGGGGTGATGCACACCACCGCCGGCTACCTGGTCGGCACGTCCACGACCCACCACTACGTCTTCGATATCAAGCCGGACACCGTTTACTGGTGTGCCGCCGATATCGGCTGGATCACAGGTCACAGCTATATCGTCTACGGGCCGCTTTGCAACCAGACGACCAGCGTCCTTTACGAGGGGACGCCTGACTTCCCGGACAAGGACCGCTGGTGGTCGATCGTCGAGCGCTACAAGGTGAGCGTCCTCTATACGTCGCCGACCGCCATCCGGACCCACGTCAAGTGGGGTCCGGAATATGCCAAGGGGCACGACCTCACTTCGCTCCGGCTCCTGGGCACGGTGGGGGAGCCGATCAACCCCGAAGCCTGGGTCTGGTATCGCGAAAACATCGGAGCCGACCGCTGCCCAGTTGTCGACACGTGGTGGCAGACGGAGACCGGAATGATCCTGATCTCGCCGCTGCCTGGACTCACAACCCTCAAGCCCGGGTCGGCGACCAAGCCATTTCCCGGCATCGAAGCTGCGGTCTACGACGACAAGGGCAGGCAGGTCGGCCCTGGGGGGGCCGGCTACCTGGTGATCAAGACTCCGTATCCGGCGATGCTGCGTGGGCTTTACAAGGATGCCGAGCGCTTTCGCAAGACCTACTGGGAACGGTTCCCCGGAGTCTACTTCACGGGGGACGGGGCTCGGGTCGACGAGGATGGGGACTTCTGGCTGATGGGTCGGGTGGATGACGTGATGAACGTGTCCGCCCATCGAATCTCGACCATCGAGGTCGAATCAGCATTGGTCGACCATCCGATGGTTGCGGAGGCCGCTGTCTGCGGCCGCTCGGACGCGCAGACCGGACAGGCCATCGTCGCCTACGTCATCCTCAAGGGTGGCCGCGAGGGGACAGTCGAGATGATCCGCGAGCTGCGCGAGCACGTCGGCGGAAAGATCGGCAAGTTCGCGGCCCCCGCCAACGTGGTCTTCACGCCAGAGCTGCCCAAGACCAGGTCTGGCAAGATCATGCGCCGCCTGCTCAGGGACGTAGCCGAAAACCGGACCTTGGGCGACACGACGACCCTGGCCGACCCCGTGGTCGTCCAGGAGATCGCCCGTCGCGGCCGCGAGGAAGCCGCGCGAGCCGAGGAATAGAACCTGCCGCAGGTCCGGCTCCAAGCCGGGCCTGCTCCACGGGGCCGCCCGCGAGCCGGTCTGTTAATGTGGCCAACCGCTTTCGGGATTTCAGCCCCGTCATGGCAGGTGGCATTCTCTCCGTTGCGGCACGCCAGGAGAGTCAGCTGCTGCTCTCAGCAATCC
>JBOHUP010000506.1:0-1877 GCA_050734615.1 Candidatus Dormibacteraceae bacterium
GCAAAGGGCGCGGTCCCGATCGCAGCGAAAGGCCCTCGCGATGGCGGGCAGCGCGGATTATCCGAAGTCGGAGTTCACCGGGTACGACGAGCTGACCACCGAGACGAACGTGGTAATGCTGCGGAGAGACGGCGCGAGCTTCGACGTCGCGACCGAGGGTGATGCGGTCCAGATCTTCCTCGAGCGAACGCCTTTCTACGCGGAGTCGGGTGGACAGGTGGGTGACACGGGGACCATCCGCACCGCCACAGGCCGAGTTCGCGTCGAGGACACCCAGAAGCCTGCCGACGGAGTCATCGCGCACGCCGGCACGGTGATCACCGGCGAGCTCAGGGTGGGGGAGAGGGCCACCGCGGCCGTCGACCCGAGGCGGCGGGCTCAGATTGCCCGCCACCATTCCGCCACCCACCTTCTGCACAAGGCTCTGCGCGAGACGCTGGGAGAGCGGGTGGTGCAGAAGGGATCGTGGGTCGGGCCCGACCACACGACGTTTGATGTTCCTCTCAGCCGCGCGATCACGAAAGAAGAGCTGGACAGGATCAACCGCCGCGTGATGGAGAACGTGCGGGCCGCGCTTCCGTTCCACGACAGCCAGAAGCCGTACAAAGAAGCGGTTGCGCAGGGGGCCATGCACCTGTTCGAGGAGAAGTACGGTGATGTCGTGCGGGTGGTCTGCTTCGGCGACTGGACGTGCGAGCTGTGCGGCGGAACCCACGTGAAGAACACCGCGGACATAGGCAGCGCGATCATCGTTTCGGAATCGAGCATCGGTTCGGGCCTCCGGCGCATCGATATGGTGGTGGGGGAGGCGGCGGACGGCATGGTCAGGCGTGATCGGGACCTACTGTCGGAGATCGCCCGGTCGCTCAATGTCGGCCCCGAGCTCGTGTCCGGGCGGCTGCAGGCGCTGCGTGGCCAGCTCAGGGAGGCCGAGCGCGAGATCGAAAAGCTGCGTGACCAGGTCCGCGCCGCCCGCGTTGGCGGAGGCGACGGGATGGCGGTGAAGCACGGCCGGGTCGATTTTGTGACCGAGAGTGTGCCGGCCTCCACGGCGGACGAGCTGGCGGCCTACGCCGATCGATACCTCGATCAGATCAAGTCCGGCGTCGTAACCGTTGTCGCGGGAGACATGTTTGTGATCAAGGTGTCCAAGGACCTCACCTCGGAGTTCGATGCCAACCGCCTCAAAGCGTTCTTCGTGACGGGCGGCGGCCCCGCACACCTGGTGCGTGGCAAACTGACGGTTCCTGCCGCGGAGGCGTTTCGGCGTCTGGAAGACGCCCTTGGAGCTAAACCCGATTGACGAAATTCAAGTTCCTGCGGAAGCGAAGCGAGTACTACCGGCACTTCACGGTCCTGGACATCGGGACCGACCTGATCAAGGTGCTGGTGGTGAGGCGCGACGGTCCGGACGGTGAGGTCCTCGGTGTGGGCCGCGAGCCTCAGGGCCCGGCCGCCATGTCGGGCGGCGCGATCGCCGACCTCGAATCGGTCATCCAGTCATGCAACCGCGCCCTCGAGGCTGCCGAGGACATGGCGAAGACGGTGCCCGGTCAGGTCGTCGTCGGCATCGCGGGAGAGCTGATCAAGGGTTTCTCATCGACCATCGCATACCCACGCGAGAACTCCAAGGCGCGAGTGCGGTCGAGCGAGATCTCCACCATGCTTCAAATGGTGCAGCGCCGCGCGCTGCGCGAAGCACAGCACCTGCTGGAGCTGGAGCGCAGCTACGGACAGCTCGAAGCAAGGCTCGTCCATTCCGCGATCACCAACGTGCGAGTCGACGGGTATCCGGTCACCAACCCGGTGGGGTTCACCGGCAAGAACCTCGAGGTCACGGTCTTCAACACGTTCGCGCCGATGACCCACATCGATGC
>JBOHUP010000507.1:0-3781 GCA_050734615.1 Candidatus Dormibacteraceae bacterium
GCGGACCAGGGCCTGGTCGTCGGCGATCGCGACGCGAATCAAACCGGTCTGGTTCGAAGCACGGCGGCCACCGTGAAGCCGCCCAATGACGAAGAGCGCGTTCGCAGCGCGCCGTTGAACAGCTCTACCCGCTCGCGCATCCCGATCAAGCCGTGCCCGGTGGACGCCCCGACCTTCACCATCGAGCCGCGGCCGTTGTCGGTCACGATCAAGGCGACGAGATCCGACCGGTAGCCGATCAGCACCTCGACCCGGGTCGCACTCGCGTGCTTGAGCACGTTGGTGATGGCTTCCTGCACGATCCGGTAGGCGGAGAGGTCGAGGGCGGCGGGCAGAGGTCGCGCCTGCCCCTTGACTTTGAGCGTCGCCTCGAGGCCGGCATCGCGTGCCGATTTGAGCAGGCCTTCGACCTGGTCCAGGCCCGGCTGCGGAGCGTGCGGGGCGTCCGACTCCTTGCGCAGCACGCCCAGGAGGCGGTTGAGCTCGGCGAGCGTGTCACGCGCGCTCGTCTCGATCGACTGCAGCGCCTCGGCCGCACCGTTACCCGAAACCCGCGCCGCGCCCGCCTGGATCGCCATGACGCTCACGTTGTGCGCCACGACGTCATGCAGCTCCCGCGCGATGCGCAGGCGTTCCTCTTCGGTCGCCTGGTCGCGCGCCGCGTGGTGACGGTCCACGAGCCGGCTGATGAATTCACGGCGCGAGCGGATGTAGTCGCCGATGACCCAGGCCACCAGCGATGCCGCTCCGGCGGGGATGTAGCTGCGTGCTTCTCCGAAATCACTGAGCACCAACAGGAGCACGCCGGCAATGATCGTCGCGATGGCCAGACCGGCGACCCACAACCGCACCTGCGTGCGGTCGTACACCGATACGGCGTACACGGCGAAGGCCAGTGCCGGACCTGAGGGGTCGCGCGTCGGGTTCAGGGCGTACAGGGCGAGCTGAGCCGCCACGACCACCACGAGCACGACCACGGGCTGCCGCCTCCGCCACCAGAGGGCGGCGCCCGAGATGAGGAGGAGCGCCACGCTGATCACCAGGGCGGCCGCGGTCGTGGACTGAGTGCCGCCCACCGAAAGTGCGGTGAGGAGCCCGGCGACGAGGGTGAATCCGACCAGCAGCCCGTCGACGAGGCGCGGCCGGCCTCTGATCCATGACCACGGCCGGCCGCTGAGAGGTTGAGCGGGAAGGTTGAGGCTTATGTCACGTCCCTCAGCCGCAGGAGTCCGGCCGTCACGATGACAAGGCCGGCCAGGTAAGCGAACAGGACGACTACTGTCTGCTCGGCGCTGATCGCGGGTGGGGTGGCGGGGCCAAACGCCGGCGAGCTGAAGCTCTGCAGAAGCGATTGTGCGTTCTGGCCGGGGAAGAGGTTGCCCACCCACTTGTACGCGCCGTTGTTGATGCTGTCGATGAAGCCCACCGCCAGGAGCTCGACCACGAGCACGTAGATCAGGCCGATGCCGAGGGCCGCTGCCGAGTGCCTGATCAGGATGCCGAGCGCCAACCCGATCGCGCCATTGACCATGAAGACGAGCCACATCGCTCCGCAACCTTTGGCGATGTCGATCGCCGCCGGCCACGCCGTGACAGTGTGGCCCTCGAAGGCCGCCACCGTGATGCTGCATGCGGCGCCGATGACGAGCAGGACCAGGGTCAGGATGGCCATCAGGCCGGCGAATATGACGACGCGGCCGGCCCAGGTTGTGAGACGCCCGGGTCCCTGCGTGAACATTGTTTTGGTGGTGCCCCACGGGTATTCAGAGCCGGCAAAGATGGCGCCGAGCACGATGGCGATGGCGGC
The DNA here is from genome assembly GCA_050734615.1 of Candidatus Dormibacteraceae bacterium. Classification (GTDB taxonomy): domain Bacteria; phylum Chloroflexota; class Dormibacteria; order Dormibacterales; family Dormibacteraceae; genus DASXBJ01. The sequence continues at coordinate 1,808 of JBOHUP010000507.1, forward strand.
CCCGATGGGGAAGCCCGCGCCCATTACGTAGTTGACGAACTGGTCCGGGTACAGCGTCGTGATCGACACGGGGAACCGGTCGTGCGCCACGGGATGCGTGGCCTGGTACCAGGTGACGCCGTACGCGAGGACGGCGATTGCCGCGAGCAAGCCTGACGAGACGAGGAATCCCGGCCGCAGGCGATTCTTGCGCCATTCAGCTTTGATGGTTGCGATCATGATCCTTGCTTCTCCCCTGTGAGCTGGAAGAAGACTTCCTCCAGCGATCTTTCGAATGGACGCAGTTCGCTGACGCCGATGCCGGATGCGGTGAGCTGGCGGTTGATCTCCAGGCTGTGGCCGGGTTCGGTCTTGATTTGGAGGTGGCCGTTCTCGCGGATCACGGCCGCCGGTCCGTACATCGCGGCCAGGATCTCCACCGCGCGGTCGTTCGAGTCCGTCTTCACGACGACTCCTTGCTCGCCGAGCAGCGCCTCGACGGTGGACTGCGTGACGAGCTTGCCGGCGCTCATGACGCCGACGCGGTCGCAGATCTGCTCCACCTCACCCATGAGGTGGCTCGACAAAAGGACCGTGCGGTCGCCCTGGCCGAGGTCTTTGATGAGCTTGCGCATCTCGGCCATCCCCTGCGGGTCCAGGCCGTTGCTCGGCTCGTCGAGGACTAGCAGCTCGGGGTCCTTGAGCAGCGCCGCGGCGACTCCGAGCCGCTGCTTCATGCCGGTCGAGTACGTGCCGAAGTTGCGCCCGGCGCGCGTGCCGAGATCAACGATGTCGAGCACCTCGTTGACGCGCTTCTGCGGGACGCTCGCGAAGTCCGCGACGACTCGCAGGTTCTCGCGCCCAGACAGGTACGGGTAGAAGCCGGGCGACTCGATGAGCGCGCCGATCTTGGCCAGTCCCCTCGGGTCGCCGGGGGGGTGGCCGGCCACGGTGGCCGTGCCGGAGGTCGGCCTGATGAGGCCGACGAGCATGCGCAAGGTGGTGGTCTTGCCCGCCCCGTTGGGGCCGAGGAATCCGTAGACCTCGCCACGTCGCACGCTCATGTCAACGGAGTTCACGGCATGGACTCCGCCGCCAAAACGCTTGGTCAGACCTGATGTCTCGACGATCGTGTTTTCCATGTGCCCAACGCTAGGGGCGGCCGACCGCGGCGTCGTCAGCCGGGCGGGTGATCTTTCGAGTCATCCTCCAGGACGACTTTCTCGTCAGAGCGCCCGGTCATTTTCGACCGCAGGGCATGGTCACGCCACGGCGATGACGACGATGCCACCCAGGATGCAGAGCAGGCCGACGGCCTGTGACAGCTGTACACCCGCCCTCCAGTTCTTCTCCAGGAAGAACACGACGGCAAAAGCCGCCATCCACGCGACGTTCATGAGGCCCAGAACCGCCAGGACCGCCATGAGCGCCCAGCAGCAGCCCAAGCAGTACAGGCCATTGTTGAGGCCGGCCTTCGTCGCGGAGATCGCACCGCCTCCGAAGTCATGGGTCATGACGAAACCAAGCGGAGAGCGGCACGCTTTGAGGCAGGCATTCTTGAGCGGTGTGAGCTGATAGACACCGGCGAGCACGATGACCGCACCACCGAGGCGCGGCAGCCATCCGCCAAGCGACATCCCGAACGACGAGTTGAGCAGATGGATGAAGGCCAGGGGCACCAGGCCCGCGGCGGTCCAGACGATTAGGTAGCCTGCGACGAATGCGACTGTGGGCAGGGTTCCCTCGCCGCGCGAACGCACGACCGAGGCGTGGGCGAGAACGATCGGATAGACGGACGGAAACATCATCGCGACCATCATCACGACCCAGGTCACAAGGAAGATCCCGGCGTCCATCATCGCCACGCCACCCATGCCCATGGAAGCCGACCGCCAGGCCACCACCAGCCACGCCGCACCTGCGCACACCAGAAGCGCGACGACAATCGCCGCGGCGAGCGGTCGCGGCAAGCTCGATGCGCGTCCGGTCGACGGC
>JBOHUP010000508.1:0-19467 GCA_050734615.1 Candidatus Dormibacteraceae bacterium
GCCGAGCATCCTGGCCACCGGCTGAAGGTCGATCAGAACCGGGTGGATCTCCTCGGACCCGACCACCGCGACGGGGATGATCGGCGAGCCGGTCCTGAGCGCCACCTGGACGAAACCTCCGCGCCCCAGGCGCCGCACCCGGTATCGGTCGCGGTACCGCTTCGCGGCCCCCTTGACGCCTTCGGGAAAAACGCCGACCAGCTCGTCGCGCTCCAGGAGCGCAGTCGCGTTGCCAGGGTGCGCAAGCACGTTTCCAGTCTTGGTCAGGAGCATATTCGTGAAGGGCATCGCAAACGCCCAGTCGACGACGAGCATCCTCGCGTGGCGCGGGTGTGGATGCTCGGCCACTATTGCGGTGCGGATCATTGCGCCGTCGTACGGAACGACTCCCGCGTGATTCGCGACCAGCAACGCGCGTCCGCGCGCGGGCACGTTGAGGACACCTTCGGTTTCGACCCGCCAATAATTTCGATAAACCCAGAGCGCAATGCCCTGGACGCGCTCGGTGAACACCGGGTCGAAGCCGAAAGCGTCGCCTGGATGCTCCAGCCCGTCGCTGGGCTTGATGACGCGAAGAGCCCGCACCTGCATTCGATTATGGCAACATGCAGACGGCCTCGACATGCCACTCGATCTGCAGGCCGCCGCCGCTGAGTATCTCGGTTGGCTTCAACTCGAAGCCAACCGAAGTCCGAACACGGTCCGAGCCTACGACGCCGAGATCCGCCGGCTGATTTCCTTTCTGACCGCGCACGGCCATTCGTTGCGCTTGGACGAGCTTCGACACGAAGACCTGCGCGCGTTCCAGCGTCACCTCGCCGGCCGGCTGAAGAGCCCGGCGTCGCGCGCCCGTGCACTGGTGGCGATTCGCTCGTGGCTGCGCTGGCTCGCCAGGGAAAACCTCATCGAGAAGGACCTCTCCAACGGCATCACGCTGCCCAAGGTCGAGCAGCGGCTGCCGAAGCCGATCGACCCCGACGAGCTGACCCGGCTGCTCGCCGAGCTGCCGCGCGCATCGATCCACGAGAAAAGGGACCGTGCGCTGGTCCAGTTCCTGGTCAGCACCGGATGCCGCATCTCGGAAGCGCTGGCGCTCGACCGCACGGACTTCCCGCGGTCGGGCAGCCGCCTGGTGGTCACCGGGAAGGGCTCGAAGCAGCGCTCCGTCTACTTGACCGCCGATGCGCGTGAGGCCCTGGAGGAGTACCTCGTCGCTCGCGACGACGCGTGCATGGCGCTTTTCGTGAATTTCGACCGCTCCGTCGCGGATGACCGCGGACGGCGTCTCACGGCTACCGGCGCGCGCTACATCGTCACGCAGATCCGAAAGCAGCTCGGGGCGTGGTCGTTCAAGTCGCCGCACGTCGCGCGCCATACCGCCGCCACGACGCTTCTCGAGGTCACGGGTGGCGACGTCCGGCTGGTCCAGGAGGTGCTGGGGCACGCCAACCTCAACACCCTCCAGGGCTACACCAAGATCGTCGACAGCCGCAAGCAAGAGGCCTACCGCCTCTACCAGCAGTTCCTGGACGACAAGAAAGCCGGCGCGTAGCCGGCGAGCGGCCCCTGCACGGCCACGAGCTCGTGGGCACCTGTCCGGCCGCCTGGGTCTTCAGCAGCACCTCCGCGACAAGGTGGCACGGGGAAGTGCGCCTTGTCGCGGTGGTCGAGGACGAATACTATCTCGGCGTGATCGACCTGAAGTCCGTCAAGCTTTTCCAGGGACTGCCCGATTCCGAATCTCGCTCGATCGAAAAGCAGATGAAGATCGTCAGACACCCGGCGGGGCACGAGATCGTCGTGCGGGGTGAGGGCGGCATTGGGTTCATGGTCATCACCGAGGGCAGCGTCTCGGTCAAGACAGTCCAGGGCAAGACGCGCACCCTCGGGCCGGGCGACTCGTTCGGGGAGATGGCCCTGCTGGACCATGAGGGCCGCAGCGCAACGATCACCGCCGACACCGCCGTGACGCTGGCGACCATCCCGGAATGGAACTTCAAGCCGTTCCTGAAGGAGCACCCAGAGGTCGCTTACCGCCTGCTCCAGGTCCTGAGCCAGCGAGTCCGCCAGGCCGAGGCGGAAAACTAAGGAAGGCCGGGCTCCGCAGAACCCGGCCCGTCGTTCCTCAGGTAACAGGCAGAACGGTCAGGGCTTGCCGCCCTTCATCTTCTCGAGCAACTGGGCCAGGCGGTCGTAGGACTCATCCGAGCCCTCGCGCATCCCGGACGCGACCATGCCGTCGCGATCGCCCACCGACTGGAAAAGGCTTTGGGCCGACATCCTGGTCTGGTTGCCCACGGCTTCGAAAGTCGTGGTGCCGAGCGACACGTGACCCGGCAGGCCTTCGTACTCGAAGGTCGCCACGATCCGCTCCGGTGCCACCGCATCGTGGTGAACACCGCGAAACGCGTGCTCGCTCCCATCCTCCCCGCGCTGCACGATGCGCCATTGGCCTCCAGGCTTGACGTCGAACTTGTCGATCTGGTTCGTGTACCGTCGCGGGCCCCACCACTGCGCGAGAAGCTGGGGCTCGGTGAATGCCCTGTAAACGAGCTCCCTCGGCGCGTCAAACATGCGCGTGATGATCATCTCCTGCTGACCAGGCTCGATCACGTACTCAGCTTCCTCCATGGTCGTCGCTCCCTTTGCCTTCATAGCGTTCCTTCTCCTTGATCAGGTCTTGCAGGACGGTGTCCAGGCGCTCGAAACTTTCGTCCCAGAAGCGCCGGTACTCCCCCACCCATTCGGATGCCTCTTTGAGCCGACCGCCTTCGAGGCGGCACGGCCGCCATTGCGCGTTCCGGCCCTGGCTGATCAGACCGGCATGCTGCAGCACCTTGAGATGTTTCGAGACGCCGGGAAGGCTGAGGTCAAACGGCTTGGCCAGCTCCGTGACCGAAGTCTCCCCTAGGGCAAGACGAGCCAGGATCGCTCGCCGGGTGGGGTCGGCGAGGGCTGCAAACGTGACGCTCAGGTGATCGTTCGCCATTGTATTTATCTAATCGGCTAATTAGCCCATTGGTAGAATACAATGCTGATGGCGCCTTGTCAAGGGCCCTCGGCGGGGCGGAAAAAGAAAGAGGCCGGCTCTTTCGAACCGGCCTTTGAAACGTCCGAAGCTGAGCCCTACTCGTCCTCGATCTGGTTGTACATGAGGCTGTCCTGGATCTCGTACAGGGCGTCCATCGCCTCCATGACGGAACCGGGCTTGGCCTGCGCCAGGACGGTCACCTCGGGCGACTCCTCGATGACCTTGTTGATCGCAACCGACAGGACCGGCGGCATCTGTCGCTGGTCGGCAAGGTTCAACATCTCGAGCTCGTTCAGGAGCTTGTCGATGTAGTGCATCTTGTTCCGGCGGGCGTACTTGGCCCGCTGGATGCGCCGCTCCCGGGCGGTCATGTGCTCGATGGCGCGGCTTGCCTGCTTGATCAGTGCCATTTCTCTATCTCCCAAGACCAAGTTTACGGCGCTCCGACCTTTTGTCAAGAACTACCTGTAATAAATCGGTTTATGCTGATGCTAGGATGCCCGCCTGCACCCGGATGTGCCCCTCATGATCGCCGGCCGCTCGACTCGCATGGAAGTCATGGAACTGCTTCGGCGCAGGGGACGCTGCAGCGCTGAAACGATCTCTTCCGACCTTGGCGTGACTCCCAACGCGGTCCGCCAGCACCTGACCAATCTGGAGCGCGACGGCTTCGTGGTCAGCCACCCGGAGCGCAGCGGCCGCGGCCGGCCCGCACTGCTCTTCTCGCTCACCGAGCGGGCCGACTCAGTGTTTCCGAAGCGCTACGGCCAGCTTGCCACGATGGTGCTGCAGGAGGTCCAGGAGATGGGCGGCCCCGGAGCGCTCGACGAGGTGTTCGCCCGGGTCGCCGAGCGTCACGCCCATAGCATCGAGCCCGATCTTGTCGGTCTCGACTTCGACGAGAAGCTGCATCGCGTGGTGGCCTGGATCGGGCGAGCGGGAACGCTCGCCGAGCAGAGCGAGACCACGGAGGGCGTCAAGATCACGATTCACAACTGCCCATTCCGGAACACGGCGCTGAAGTTCCCGCAGGTCTGCACCATCACGCCGCAGCTCATCACCAAGCTGCTCGGCGCGCCGGTCTCACAGGCGGAGTCCATCCACCGCCGTGACCCCTTCTGCTCGTTTGTCGTCCAGCGACCTTCCCAGCCTCGGTAGCGCCCAGGTCAAAGAGGTCGACGCGCTCGCCGCGGAGCGGTTCGGCATCTCGGTGGAGTGGCTCTTGGAGGCCGCGGGCTGGCAACTCGCCCGGCTGTGCGCTGGAGCCACCACCGTGGTCTGCGGTGTCGGGAACAACGCGGGGGACGGGTTGGCGACAGCGCGCCATCTTCATCGATGGGGCAGGCTCGCCGGAGTGTCCTGCATCGACCCAGGGCGACTGCGCGGCGCGGCCGCCCGCGAGCTCGAGGCGCTGCGCCGGGTCGGCGTCGAAGTGGCCACGGAGCTGAAGCTTGGCGGTGGCACCACGGTCGCGGACGCGATGCTGGGCACCGGCATCGCCCGCGCACCCGAGGGCCGCTTTGCCGAATGGATCCAAGCGATCAACGCCTCGGGGCTTCACGTCGTCGCCGTCGACCTGCCGTCGGGGCTCGACGCGGATTCCGGGATCGCCTACTCTCCGACCGTGCAAGCGTCGACCACCGTCACGCTTGGGCTGCCCAAAGCCGGGCTGCGCAAGGCGGATGGCCCACGGCTGGCGGGCGAGGTGTGGGTCGCCGACATCGGCGTGCCGTTCGAGGCTTACGCCGAGCTCGGGATCCAGGTGCCGGAAGATCTGTTCAGCGAGTCCTCTGTGGTGAGGCTGTGAGGGGTGCCCGATGACGCGTGAGGTGGTGTGGGACCGCGGCGTCTCGCTGCCGGGTCATCGCCTCTGGCTCGACCCTCTGGTGGTGCGGAGCTTCGCCTTCATCTCCCACGCGCATACCGACCACGCCCGCCGGCACAAGGAGGCGCTGCTCACGCCGCAGACGCTGGCCCTCATCCCCGAGGGGCGGCGGCCGCGGGGCTGGCGGATGCTCGGCTACCGCGAGGCGATGCGCCGGGGGCAGGCGACGGTGACGCTTTATGCGGCGGGCCACATGCTCGGCTCGGCCCAGCTGCTGTTTGAGCATCACGGGACCCGGCTTCTGTACACCGGCGACATCAAGCTGCGCCAGTCCGCTGGGGTCTCAGACACATTCGTGCCGAACGCCGAGGTCCTGATCGTCGAGACAACATACGGCCGCCCGCATTTCAGGTTTGGCGACCCTGACTCCACCATCGAAGCCATGGCCCGATGGTGCCGCCGCGCCCTGGACAGCCACGTCACGCCGGTGCTTCTCTGCCACGCCCTGGGCAAGACGGAGGAGGTGATGCTGGCCCTTGGCTCCTACGGCTTCACATTCGCGCTGGAAAAGCGCTGCGCTCCGTGCGCGCGCGACTACGCCGCTGCCGGCCGCTCACTGCCGGATTGGGTTGAGCTTGACGGCGACGCCCCTGCCGGCCGCGTGGTCATCGCGCCACCCGCCGGAAAGGACGAGGTGCGGCGGCTGGGCCGATACCGGACCGCGCTGATCTCCGGCTGGGCCAAGGACGCGGAGTTCGCGCGGCTGTTCGGCGCCGACGCGGCGTTCGATCTCTCGGACCACTGCGATTTCGACGAGCTCATCGATGTCGTCGAGCGGTCGGGCGCAGACCAGGTGTACACGGTGCACGGCTACACCGACGATTTCGCCCGCCACCTTCGCAAGCGCGGCGTGCGTGCGTCGCCGCTGGAAGCGACAGAGCAGTTGGCGCTGGCGCTCTAGAGGCGCAGCGCCTCTAGCGCAGAGCCCAGCCTGAGCGCAGGACCGCCCGGCGCAAGTTCGCGTCACCCGCTGCGGCATCGCTGAGCTTGGCGATCAACAGGTCGACCCAGGCGGTCAGATGGACCGGAGGTGCCAGGTCCAGGGCATCGTTCTTGGTTCGGGCTCGGAAGGTCCTGCCGTCGACGTTGACCACGACCTCGGTGACCGGACCGCGGTTCAGGTGCCCGCGTTTCGAGCGCGCGATCGGGATCCGCTCGGCCAGGTAATCCAGCAGCTCCGAGGTGTCCTCCTCGTCGCCCATCGGCGCGTGGCAGAAAACGCAGGCGCCGTCGAGGGGCAAGGCGGGGGCCGAACAGATCGCGCAGTTCAATCGGTATAGCGCCGGATGGTTTGATCCTCGCGCCGCAGCTCGGCCTGGTACAGGGGGCAGTCTTCGAAGTGGCGCACGCAGATGGGCGGGCTGTCGGTCAGTGCGTACTTCCGCTTCGACTTCCGGTCGACATGGCAATCGAATCGGTACACGCGGAGCACCGAACGCCGCTCTTTGATGTATTCCTCGAGGTAGGGGCAGCGCCGCATCGCGAATTACGATAGGCCACCGTGCCCCTGAATCGCTGTGAGCTTACGCATGCTTGATTTCGCGCGTGCCGCGGCGGCGGTGGGCGGCACGCCCGCGACGCTCGAGAAAACCCGCATCTTGGCCGCGTACCTTCGATCGCTCGACGATGCGGATCTGCGTCGCGCGGCAACTTACATGAGCGGGCGGGCCTTCGCCCAATCCCAGCGCCGGACGCTCGGGCTGGGCTGGTCGTCGGTCAGCAAGGTCGTGTCCGCAGTGTCCGGGCGCGAGGAGGCCGAGCTCGGCGCAATTTTCCGCAAGCACTCGGACATCGGCGACTGGGCGGGCGAGGCGCTGGAGGGCCGGACCCGACCCGAGCCGGTTTCGCTTGAGGCCATCGAGCATTCGCTCGAAGCCATCCGCACGTCGCGCGGGGCCAAAAAGGCCGGCCCGCTCGAGGAGATCGTGCGCAGGCTCGATCCCCAGGCCGCCCGGTTCCTGATCAAGATCATCTCCGGCGAGCTGCGCATCGGGCTCAGTGAAGGCCTGGTCGAAGCCGCGATCGCCGAGGCTTTCGAAGTGCCGATCACCATGGTCAAGCGCGTGCACCTGGTCACGGGAGACGTCGGCGAGACGGCGGTGCGCTGCAAGCACCGACAGTTCGACACGACCGCGATCACCCTGTTTCAGCCGGTTCGATTCATGCTCGCGAGCCCGGTCGAGACGGCCGGCGAGGCCTTCGAGCGGATGGGCGCCGACGCCGTCTGGACCGAGGAGAAGTACGACGGCGTGCGATGCCAGCTGCATCGCCAGGGGGACCGGATCGAGCTGTTCTCACGCGACCTCAAGGAGACGACCGGCGCGTTTCCAGAGCTCACTGAGAACGGTGCCGCCATCCGGCACGACGTGCTGTTCGACGGCGAGGTCCTGGCCCATAGAGAGGGCCGCGTGCTGCGCTTCTTCGAGCTCCAGCATCGGCTGGGACGGAAGAAGGTAACCGAGGGGCTGCGCGCCGAGGTTCCGGTCGCCCTGGTCATCTTCGACCTGCTGTGGCTCGACGGCATGACGCTGCTGGACGAGCCGCTCGGCACGCGCCGCAAGATGCTGGAGGGCCTCGGCCTTGAGCCCCCGTACCTGCTCGCCCGCGTAGAGGAGGCGACAGGCCCGGACCACCTCGACCGGATCTTCGCGGAGACACGCGCCCGCGGCAACGAAGGGCTCATGGTCAAGGACCCGCTCAGCCCCTACACGCCCGGCCGGCGCGGCCTGGCCTGGCTCAAGCTCAAGCGGCCGCTGGCCACGCTCGACGTCGTGGTCACCGCTGTCGAGTGGGGCCACGGCAAGCGCAAAGGCGTGCTGTCGGACTACACCTTTGCCGTCCTGAACACCACCACCGGGAAGCTGGTCAACGTCGGCAAGGCCTACACGGGACTGACCGACGCCGAGATCGCGACGATGACCCAACGTTTCCTGGAGTCGACCGTTCAAGACCTCGGCCAAGTGCGGATGGTGCGACCCGAAGTCGTGCTGGAGGTCGCCTTTGACTCGATCCAGCATTCGGCCCGACACACGAGCGGGTTCGCGCTGCGCTTCCCGCGCATCGTGCGGATCCGCGATGACAAGCCGGTCGCAGAGATCGACACGCTCGAGCGCGTCGCGCAGCTGTACGAGCGGTACTTCGGAGAGCAATCTGAAGTGACTTTGAGCGAGGTCGCTGAAACGTGAAGCTCACCTTCATGGGCACGGCCGGGGCGCGGTTCATGGTCGCCAAGCAGCTCGCGGCCTCAGGCGGCCTGTACCTCGAAGACGGCCGCACGCGGATCAGCCTCGACCCGGGGCCCGGTGCGATCGTCCAGTACGCCAAGCGAAAGGTCGACCTGACCAAGCTCGACGCCATCGTGCTGAGCCATCGCCACCTCGACCATTCGGGCGACGTCAACGTGATGATCGAGGCCATGACCGAGGGCGGCTTCCACAAACGTGGCCGCCTCTTCTGCCCAGGCGACGCGCTGGACGACGACCCCGTCGTCCTGAACTACCTTCGCCGATTTCCAGACGAGATCGTGCGGTTGGCGCCCGAGACGTCGTATTCGGTGGGTGAGGTGACCTTTACGACCAGCCCGCGGCACGTGCACCAATCAGAAACCTACGGGTTCCGATTTGGCCAAAAGCTCGGCTGGATCACCGACTCCGCGTACTACGAAGGCATCGCGGAGCAGCACCAGGCCGAGGTGATGGTGATCCACGTGGTCCTGATGCAGTGCCGCGCGGAGCTGCCACACCTGTGCCTCGACGACGCGGAGCGCATCATCCGCGAGGCCAAGCCGCGGCTGGCGATCCTCACGCACTACGGCATGACCGTGTGGCGCGCGCACCCGTGGGAGCTGGCCGCCGAGCTGACCCATAGAATCGGCACCGAGGTCAAGGCTGCGCGTGACGGGATGGCCGTCGAGATATGAAGCTGGCGCGGTGAGCCCACAGCAGCGCTTCCTCCTGCTGCTCGTCCTCGTCGGCGCGCTCGCGACCGTGCTCGGCCTGGTGTCGAAGCGGACGCGAATGCTGCCTTACCCTGTGGTCCTGGCCGCGGCCGGCGTCGTCGTCGGCATGCTGCCCGGCGGCCAGTTCCCGCGGATCGGGTCGGACGTGATCCTCCTCGCTTTTGTGCCCGGCCTGGTCTTCGAAGCAGCCCTCGGCCTCGACCTGAGGGAGCTGACCCGACGCCTGGTCCCGGTCGCACTGCTGGCCTCTGCCGGGGTGCTGATCACCGTGGTCCTCATCGGTCTCCTGGTCCACATGAGCCTCGGCATGGGCCTGGCCAGCGCGATGCTGCTCGGCGGCATCCTCGCCGCCACCGACCCGATCGCGGTGGTTTCCATACTGCGCCGGCTCAAAGCGCCGCTCGGCCTGGCCACGATCCTGGAGGGCGAGAGCCTTTTCAACGACGGCACCGCGGTCGCCGTCTTTTCCGCCGTCCTGGCCACCATCCTGAGCGGCGCGCCATCGTTCGGAGATGCGGCGATCCGCTTTCTGGAGATCACGGTGGGCGGGACGGCGATCGGACTCGCTGTGGGCTTTCTCGGCCTGGCGCTGCTCCGATTCGCCGAGGACGCCCAGCTCGAGATCTTGGCCACGCTGGTCATCGCGTACGGCAGTTACCTCGCCGCCGACATCGCGCACTTCTCCGGGATCGTCGCGGTCGTGGTGGCGGGCATCGTCGTCGCGCGGTACGGGGCCCAGATCGGCAGGCTCCACGGACCCCAGCTTCTCGGTTTCTGGAACCTGCTCGCGTTCGTGCTCAACGCCATGCTCTTCATCCTGGTCGGGGCCGCGCTGCCCGCGTGGACGCTCCTCCCCGTGGCCGGCCTCGTGGCCGCCGCCTACCTGATCATGCTCATCACCCGCGCGGCGCCGGTGTACGGGCTCCTTGCGCTGGCCGCCTGGCGAGGCCCTGACGTTCCCTGGCGCTGGCGCCACCTCACGTTCTGGGCCGGCCTGCGCGGGGCGCTGTCGGTGGCTCTCGCCCTTTCGGTGGCCGGAACGCGCGGCGTCGACAGCCGGGTATCGGTGGTCGCCTACGGCGTGGTGCTGCTGTCCCTTCTGATCCAGGGCGCGCTGATCGCCCCGGTCATGCGTGGCCTTCGCCTCGAGAGCTCGGCGTGAACCGCTGGCGGTGGCGCGGATCCGTGGCGCTGCTCGCCGTCTGTATCGGCTTTGTCATCTATCCCCTCATCGAGAGCAGCGGCGACGTGATCAACTCCGACTGGCCGGCCTTCGCCACCGGCGCGCGGATGATCGTGAACGACCCGGGCCACCTGTATGACCTGGCCATTCAGCGCCGCGTGGAGACCGAGGTCACGGGCGGCCGGGTGCTGGTCACGCTTGGGATCCAGGGCATCCTCCCGTTCCTCGCTCCGGCGTGGGTGGGCTTGGTGGCGGTGCCTTTCGAATTGCTCGGCACCGATATCGGCGGCCGCGTGTGGATCCTGTTCGGCCTGGCCTGCTTGGCGGGAGGAATCTATCTCGCGGTCCGGCCGCGGCCACCCTCAGCCATGGTGCCGGCCTTCGCATCCGTGCCCACCGCGCTTTTCCTGCTCAACGCGCAGCTGGACGGGCTCGTGGCGCTGGGTGTCGGAGCGGCGATCGCGCTGTGGTCGAGGCCGTATCTCGCCGGTCTCGCGCTGGGTTTGACGCTGATGAAACCGCAGCTCGTGGTGCCGCTTGGCCTTGCGCTGATCCTGTCTCGGCTCTGGAAGGTGCTCGCAGGCTGGGCTGCCGCCGCATTGATCCTGTGGGGGTCGACCGCGGTGCTCAACCCACGCTGGGTGATCGACTGGGCGCATGCCGCCGGCACGACGCTGCAGCCCGCAGGCCGCGAGGTCGACCTGGCCCATCTGGGCACGTTGCTCCCTACCGGCTTTCGCACCCCGGCCTATGCGGTGCTCAGCCTGGCCGCCACCATCGCCGTGCTGCTCCTGGCGCAGCGGCTCCGCCAGGACTTCAAGGCAGCCGCCGCGATCCTGGTTGCCGGCAGCGTGCTCGCCGCTCTCCACGCGCTGCCGGCCGACCTGGTCATGGTTGCGTTGGCACTGGCCATCTGGGGTGAGGCGCGCTGGTTCGACTGGCTGATCCTGTCGGTGGGCGCCGCGCTGTCGGCGCTGACTCCGCAGCCGGTGCCGGTGCTGGCCGGTCTGCTGTTGGTCGGCTGGGTCTGCGGTCGGGCGGCGGGCCTGGTTACCTGGCCGCGGCCAGAGCCGGCAGCTTCGTCTGCGTGATGATCCCGTCGATCAACCCGTAGTCCACCGCCTCCTGGGCGGTCAGGAAGAAGTCCCTGTCCGTGTCGTGCTCAACGCGGTCGAGCGGCTGGCCGGTGTGCTTGGCGATGAGCTCGTTCAGGACACCGCGGATGCGGACGATCTCGCGGGCGTGGATGTCGAGATCGCTCGCCTGCCCCTGCATGCCCTGGCCACCGATCAGCGGCTGGTGCATGTGGATGGTGGAGCTGGGTAGCGAGAAGCGTCTGCCTTTGGCGCCCGCCATCAGCACCACGGTCCCGAAGCTGGCAGCGCGGCCGATGCACACGGTCGAAACAGGAGCCTGGACGTACTGGATGGTGTCGTAGATGGCGAAGCCGGCGGTCACGGCGCCGCCCGGCGAGTTGACGTAGATCTGGATCTCTTTCTCGGGGTCGTCGGCGGCGAGATACATGAGCTGCGCGACGACGAGGTTGGAGACGACGTCGTCGATCGGCCGCCCGATGAGGATGATCCGGTCCTTCAGCAGCCGAGAGTAAATGTCGAAGCTTCGCTCCCGGTTGCCGCCCTCGTTTTCGGTGACTGTCGGAACGTACGCCATTGCTGCTCGCAGAATACGGGATATGTTGACCAGGGGCGAGGTGCTCGCCCCGGCGGATTTCTTCGCCGGGCTGCGCAAGAAGCTGAAGACCTCACTGCCGCTCGAGCTGCGCAATTTCACCAGCGGGCGCGGTCGGGGACGGCTGATGAAAGTCTACTACGCCCAATCGGAGTTCCATTTCGAGGCATGGCACCACACCGGCGACGGACGACTGGAGATTGGGCTGCATTTCGAGGGGGCGGCAGACCAGAACCAGCGCGCGTTCGCCTTCTTTCGCTCGCACATGCTCGCGGTCAAAGCGCAGCTGCCCCACGCCGAGCTGGAGCCGTGGGACCGAGGGTGGTCGCGCCTCTACGAGACGCTGCCGGCACCGCAGCTCGACGACATAGTCCTGGAGCGGACTGCGGGGCGGATGACCGCATACATCGTCGCCCTGCAACCGCTGGTCGAGCTGCTCGCGGCTGATTAGCGAAGTGGATCCGCTTGCCGCGCGCGACCTGTTCCCTCTGACCGAGCACTACATCCACATGAACCACGCCGGCGTCGGTCCGATGTCACGGCGCGGAGGTGCCGCGATCGAGCGGGTGATCGAGGCTTCGATGAACCGGCCTTATCGGGACCATGCGGCCCAGGACGAGGCCGACCGCGTCCGCGGGCTGGTCGCGCGCCTGATCCACGCGCCGGCGGACTCCGTCGGCCTCACGCGAAGCACGGCTCACGGTCTGTCTCTCCTCGCGCAAGGCCTGGAGTGGACCGACGGCGACAATGTGGTCGGGGCCTCCGGCGAGTACCCGGCCAATGTCTACCCGTGGATGAACCTCGGACGCCATGGGGTCGAGCTACGCCAGGCCCAGGCGCCATCCGGACGAATCACGCCGGGATCGGTGATGGCACTGGTCGATTCACGCCCGCGCGTCGTCGCCGTGTCGCACGTCGAGTTCTGGAACGGGTTTCGGGTCGATATCGAAGCCATCGGCGCCGAGTGCAGACGGCGGGGCATTGTGTTCGCAGTCGACGTAATGCAGAGCGTCGGGGCGGTGCGCCTGGACATGGAGCAGATGCCGGTGGATTTCTGCGCGGCCGGGGCGGGCAAGTGGCTGATGGGACCCCCGGGCATCGGGTTTTGCTACTGCGCGGCGCCGGTGCTCGACCGGCTGCGACCCGTGATCGTGGGGGTCGGTTCGGTAGCCGGCCACGACCGCTACTACGACTACGACCTCACGCCGGCCGCCGGCGCGAAGCGTTTCGAGGAATCGGTGGTCTCGCTGCTCGACACTGCCGCGTTCGGTGCGGCTCTGGAGCTGTTGCTCGAGGTCGGCGCCGAGGCCATCGAGGCGCGCGTATGAGCCTGGCGCAGAAGCTCGCGGACGGCCTCGCCGGCCGCGGTTACGAGATCATCGAACCGTGGCCCCGCACACACGAGGAGTCGTCTGGAATAGTCTCGTTCAGGCGCGACCGCGTAAGCGCGCAGGCCTTGCTGCGAGACCTGACCGCCGCCCACGTGATCGCGCGGACACATCGGGATTTTCGTGCGGCTCTCGCCGCACTTCTACAACACTGAGCAGGAGGTCGATCAAGTGCTCGAGGTGCTATCGGCGGAGAGTGCGATGCAATGAGAAGAGTCGAGTCGACCGACGAGCTGCAGGCGTACATGGACAGCCTGGTGCCGAAGCGGGACGCGCTGCTCGCGCGCATGGAGGACGAGGCAGAGCGCGAGAACATCCCAATCGTCGAGCCCCATGAGGGCGCGCTCCTTTATTTGCTGGTCAAGATCGCGAGGGCCAAGCGGATCCTGGAGCTCGGCACCGCGACCGGCTACAGCGGCATCTGGATGCTGCGCGGCGCCGGGGGCGGGATGCTGACGACCTTCGAGATGGACCACGGGCGGGCTGAGCGTGCGCGCGCGAACTTCGCGGAGGCAGGATTCGGCGAGCGGGCGATGGTCATCGAGGAAAACGCCCTGGCCGGGCTTGAGAAGATCGAGTCCAGGTTCGACGTCTGCTTCATCGACCTGCTCAACTCGTTCCGGTCGGAGGACATCACGCGACGCGTGTTCGAACTTTGCATGGAGCGTCTCGATCCCGGTGGGCTGCTGATGGCCGACAACGCGCTGCGCCAGGGCGAGGTTCTCGAACCGAAGACCCAGCAGGCCCGCAATGTCGAGACCTATAACCAGCTGGTCGCGGGTGACCGCCGGCTGGAGAGCGTGGTCATTCCCATCCGCGACGGCCTGTCCGTGGCGCGCGTCAAAGACTGAGCGGCGTCAGATGCATCCGTTCGGAATGTCGACCAGCAGGTCGTCACCCGCGCCGACCGACGCTGTCGTGTACGCGCCGAAATCTCCGGGAGGAGCTGCCTCCAAGACGTAGACGCCGGGATCCAGCTCGAAACGGAAAAGGCCGTTCGTAGGCACATTCTCCCGCGCCACCGCCCTCGACGGCAGGACGTCGGCGGTGTCCGAGGTCCCGGGAACGCTCCGCCATTTGACCTGGCCCTCGAGCACCGTGACCGTGCCGCCCGCATAGTGCTCCAGGTTGGGGTTGTCCAGGGCGGAGCATGGCCGGATCCCACCCGACACGATCCCGCGGTTGGGTGGGATCACGGCGGCGGCCGTGAGTGAGATCGCGATAAGCGCGGCAGCCGCGGCTCCCAGCAGTCTCGGGCGCATCATTCCACCCTCCCTCGGCTACGGCCGGCCGGCGATGCTCTCCTCGCCCTCGATCCAAAAAGTGCCGTCCGCGGCGTGCTCCTTCTTCCAGATCGGCACCGATTCCTTGAGCCGGTCGATCCCCCACTTGCAAGCGGCGATCGCCTCGGCACGGTGGGGCGACGACACAGACACCACAACCGAAGCCTCCCCGATCTCGAGCTTACCTGTGCGGTGCGCCATGGCAACACGGGCCTGCGGCCAGCGCTCGCCGATCTCGTCGCCGATCTTCTTCATCTGGGCGGTCGCCATCTCCTCATACGCCTCGTAGTCGAGATGCGTGACCGCGCGGCCACGCGAGTTGTCGCGCACGACGCCGGTAAAGGTGCAGATCGCACCCGCCCCCTTGTACGCGACCGCGGCCTCGAGGCGGCGGGCGTCCAGCGGGCGGCTGGACAGCTCGAACAAGACGCCGACGCCATGCGCGCCGCCGCTGACGGGCGGGATGAACGCCACCTCATCGCCGTCAGCGACTGTGGAGGACCAGTCCGCGAACTCCTGATTGATCGCGCCACGCACCGCCTTGCGGTCAGGCTCGAGCGAGGGATGCAGGAGGCGAAGGGCCTCATAGACGTGCTGGAGCGTTGAGCCCGCCGGCATCTCGAGCGCCTCGAGCTCGGTCCCCGCCTGCTCCCGAAGCCTGGCGAAAAGCCGAGCGTGCACCGCGATCGCAACAGGCACGATCCAATCTTACGGAGACGCGGAGGTGCGTCCGATGAAGACGTGCACCTCCTTTTCCGAGTCGAGAGCGCGCTCGACGGTGGCTCGAGTCCCTTGAGAGCTCCCGTCCCAAAACGCGACCAGGACATCGCATGCGTCGATCAGCTTCTGGTTGCGCGCCGCGGATTTGCTCGCGTCGGATATCTCCTCGAACGACGCGGGCAGCACCTGGATCGCGATTCCCTTCGAGCGAGCCGCTTTCGTCGCGGCTGCGTCAACTCCGCTCGCGCTTCCGGTGATGATCGAGGCGCGGGGTGGCAGCGAGTTCACGTAGTCGGTGACACGGACGGTGTCCGCAAACCTCCGGCTCCCCACGATGGCGACGCGCACCAGCAGTCGGGCTCTCTCAGCCCGCGGAGGACGCACTCTTGCCGATCGTCTTGATGTTCTTCGCGAACATCGCCTTCAACTTGGCCGCCTGCCGGTCGTAGTCCTCGGGGTTGGGCCAGCTGTCGCGCGTGTCGAGCACCTCGCGCGGGACACCCGGCACGCGGTTCGGAATGTGCAGTCCGAAGATCGGATCGACGTGGGTCGACACGCCGCGCAGATCACCCTGCAGCACCGCACGGACGATGGCACGCGTGTGCGCGATCGACATCCGCTCGCCGACACCGAACGGTCCGCCGACCCATCCGGTGTTCAGCATCCAGACCTCCGCGTGATGTCGATTCACGCGCTCGATCAGCATGTCCGCGTACCGCTCGGGCGGCAGCACGAGGAAGGGCGCCGCGAAACAGGTGCTGAAGATCGGCTCCGGCTCAGTGACCCCACGCTCGGTACCGGCCACCTTCGCCGTATAGCCGGAGAGAAAGTAGTGCCTGATCTGTTGGTCGTCGAGGCGCGCGACCGGGGGCAGGACGCCGTAGGCGTCCGCGGACAGAAACATGATGTTGTGCGGGTGACTGCCGGTGCCGCTCAGAATCGCGTTGGGGATCAGGTCGACCGGATAGGCGGCGCGCGTGTTCTCCGTCCTCTCGTCCGAGTCGTAGTCGGGCACGCGGGTCCGGGAGTCGAAGACGACATTTTCGAGGATGGTGCCAAAGCTCTCGGTGGCGGCGTAGATCTCGGGCTCGGACTCCTTCTTGATGCGGATGGTTTTCGCGTAGCAGCCGCCCTCGAAGTTGAAGACGCCGCGGTCGCTCCAGCCGTGCTCGTCGTCACCGATCAAACGGCGGGACGGTTCGGCCGACAAAGTCGTCTTGCCTGTGCCGCTGAGGCCGAAGAACAGGGCCACGTCCGAGCCGTCGGGGTTCGCGTTGGCCGAGCAGTGCATTGGGAACACGTTTTGCGCGGGCAGGAGGTAGTTGAGCGCGGTGAAGATCGACTTCTTGATCTCACCTGCGTAGCCGGTGCCGCCGACCAGCACGACCCGGCGGCCCAGGTTGACCAGGATGAAGGTCTCGCTGCGCGTGCCGTCGAGCGCAGGGTCGGCCTTGAAAGAGGGCAGGGACATGACGGTGAAGTCCGGCTCGAAAGCCATCAGCTCGTCCGCTGTTGGGCGGATGAACAGATTGCGCGCGAAGAGGCTGTGCCAGGCGAGCTCGGATATCACGCGCACCCGCAACCGGTAGCGCGGGTCGGCGCATGCGAACAAATCCTGCGTGTACACCTCGTGCGTATCGGCGAACTCCTCCATCCGCTTGAGCAGGCGGTCGAACTTCTCGGACCCGATGGGCTGGTTGCCCGGGTACCACCAGATGGCGTCCTGGCTCGTCGGCTCCTTGACGTAGAACTTGTCTTTGGGTGAGCGGCCGGTGTGCTTGCCGGTCTCCGCGGTGAGCGCCCCGGTCGACACTATGGCCGCCTCGCCGTGTTTGACCGCATGCTCGTAAAGTGCCGCGGGACTGAGATTGTGTCGTTCGAGCGCGAGCTTGCTGGTTATCGCCACAGTCTCAAGATACTGAACGGCCTGGGTTGGCCGCTTATGCGATGCGGGCGCGCCGGGTGCTGGCGCGCCGGCGTTGCTTGCCACTCACGTAGTCGACCAGCACGTACTCGCCCAGCCGTTCGGGCGAGACGAAGAACGCCCGGCCCTTGTTGATCCTGGTCATCTGGTTGATGAACTCGGTCAGATAAGGACCCCGCTCGAGCATGAAGGTGTTGATGACGATACGGTCGCGCGTGCACCGCTTGACCTCGCGCAGCGTCTGCTGGATCGTCTCGAAGGTCGGCGGGTAGGAGAACTGCGCCCGTCCGTCGTCCTTCAGGTGCGCGGTCGGTTCACCGTCCGTGATCATGATGATCTGGCGATTGCCCCGGTGCTTGGCGAGCAGCGAGCGGGCCAGCTGGAAGCCGTGCTGCATGTTCGTCCCGTACACGTAGTCGTTCAAGGCCAGCTGAGGCAGCGTGTGCGGCTTCAGCTCGACCGCGTAGTTGGAGAAGCCGACCACGTACAGAGAGTCTCGAGGGTACTGGCTGCGAATCAGCGAATCGAGCGCGATGGCGACCTTTTTGGCGGCAAGAAAGCATCCGCGCAGGAACATCGAGCGGCTCATGTCGATCATCAGTACGGTCGAGGCCTGCGTGACGTGCTCGGTGCGATGGACGACGAAGTCCTTGGGCGCCATCTTGACCGGCACCTTCGGGCCTTCTCTCACCAGCGAGTTGAACAGCGTCTCCTTCATGTCGAGAAGGAACGGGTCGCCGTACTCGTACTCCTTGAGCTCGTCAGAAGCGTCGTTGCCGATGCCGCCCCGCCACAAACGGTGCTGGCCCATTCGTGACTTCTTCAGCTGGTCGAAGATGTCGCGGAGCGCCGACTGGCCGATCCGCCGCATGCCGCGGGGTGTGAGCTCCATCCGGCGGCCCTTGCGCTCGACGTAGCCCGCCTTCTCGAGCACCTCCGTCACCTTGCGCAGCTGGTCGAGCGCTTGCCTGGCTTCGGGCCCCAGCAGCTCCTGGGCCAGCGAGCGGTCAACGTCGTCCGGCCGGAAGCTGCCGCGCTCGAGCTGTGATTCGAGGCGGTCCATCTGCTGCAGACGCTCCATCAGCCCCATCGCCTCGCCCATGCTCAGCGGGTCTTCGCCGAAGAACGGATAGCGCTCGCTCAGCTCGGAGGGCGGCATCATCGCCTGCATGAACCCGGACAGGCGGGCGAGCTCCAGCCGCAGCGAGTCGTCCTGCAGCAGCGCATCCATCATCTGGCGGAGCTCCTCGCGAGCTTCGGGGCTCATGCTCTGCAGCAGCGACTGCATCTGGGCCATCTGCCTCTGCAGGTGCTCCATCAGCTCGTCGAGGCTGTTGATGCCGGGTGGGAACATGTCGCCGTAGCGCTCCATGAATCCGTTGAAGTCGGGCGTGCGGCCCTCCATCCGCTGCTCCAACATGCTGTTCAGCTCGCGGACCATGTCACGGGCGCGTGACAGGTCCTGGCCCTGCATCTGCTGGATCGACCCCCTCATGCCCTGGAACATCTGGTCGACCATCTGCTTTTGGAGCTTGGCCATGAGCTCTTCGAACTTTTGCCGTGCGGCGGCGTCCACGAACTCGTAGTTGCGCAGGCCCTTGACCCGCCCACCGAGATCGTCCGGGAGGCGGTCGAGCTGGTCGGTGCGCTGCCGCCCGATGCGCTCCATGAGCTTGCGCGCCTCTGGCGACACCGCCTCGCTCGTGCGCCTCTCGATGCCTGCGCGCTCGGTGTCGATCACGTCCTGCACCTGCTCCCGCAGCTGCTCGACGGTCGAATCGAGGTTGTAGCGGCCCAGCTCTCTTTCACGAGCCTCACGGAGCTGCTTGAGCAGCTGTTCCAGCCCCGGCATGTTCGGCGACCCCCAGCGGAGCAGACGCTGCAGCGCCGCATTGAGGTCGCCATAGTTCATCAGGTCGTCCGAAAGAGCGTCGAGGACGTCGCCGGCGTCGAGGTCGTCCAGCTTCTGAGTGCCGTCCCAGCGCGAGTACCGAAACCTCACCCGACCACGCTAGCAGGCCGCCAGCCGCCCAAAGCACGTTCAATTGCGGCGGCCGCCCTGAGCGCTAGGTCGTCGTTCCAGTTGCGCGCCACCACCTGCACCCCGATCGGCAGGCCCTCGGGCGAGGTTCCCGCCCGGAGCACGACGCACGGGTTGCCTGAGAGGCTGTAGGGCGTCGTGTAGCTGAACTGGTGCGCCGGGACGACCTTGGCCCGGTACAAGGGCGCGACATCAGGTGCGACAGGGGTGAGGACGAGGTCGAACCTGTTCATGAACTGGAGCATCGTGGTCCGGAAGCTGTCCCACCGTTTGTACAGGCGATCGTGGCTCATCCGTCGGTCGCCCCAGTAGCCGAGCGTGACCTGGTGGGCCTCCTGGAGGCCCGGCGGGCGCTCCTCTGTCAC
>JBOHUP010000509.1:0-1875 GCA_050734615.1 Candidatus Dormibacteraceae bacterium
AGGGCATGGTCATGGGCAACGCG
This sequence comes from Candidatus Dormibacteraceae bacterium, assembly GCA_050734615.1. GTDB lineage: Bacteria > Chloroflexota > Dormibacteria > Dormibacterales > Dormibacteraceae > DASXBJ01. Next base: position 24 of record JBOHUP010000509.1, read on the forward strand.
GCCATTGCGAGCGCGGCGGCGGCGCGGCGCTACGGCCTGAAGATCCTCGCTGAGGCCATCCAAGATGATGACTCAAACCAGACTCGGTTCGTGATCGTCGACCGCGGGCCCGCCGCTCGACCCGGCCCTCCCGGCCTCAACAAAGCTTCGCTGGCCTTCGTCGGAGCACACCATCCGGGCAGCCTGGTTGGAGCCTTGACCTGCTTCTCCGAGCGCGCCATCAACCTGACACGCCTGGACTCGCGACCAGTGCCGAACCGGCCCTGGCAATACCGCTTCTATCTCGACTTCGAGATCGGCGATCCGGCCGCGGCCAACGAGGCGCTCGCCGTGCTCCAGTCGCAGGTGACCGAGTGCAAGCTCTTCGGCAGCTATCCTGCAGCGAAATGAATCAAACCCCGCAGGCCATGCGCAAGCCGAATCTGTTCGAGTCGAAGGTCTTCCCTGTCGAGAAGCTCGTGCTCGACGGCGTCGAGGAGAGCTTCCTGCGCGGCGGCCGTCACCTCTTCGCGCTACTGCCCAAAGCCCTGGCCGGGATAAAGCAGATCGGAGTCATCGGCTGGGGCTCCCAGGGACCTGCCCAGGCGCAAAATTTGAAGGAGTCGCTCGACGGCAGCGGGATCCGCGTCGCGGTGGGACTGCGCACCGGCTCGGAGTCGTTCGCGCCGGCGCGCGCTGCGGGCTTCGCGGAGAAGGACGGCACTCTGGGCGAGATGTTCGAGGTGATCCGAGCATCGGACCTCGCCATCCTCCTCATCTCCGACGGGGCGCAGGCTCAGCTCCACAAGAAGGTGTTCGAGGCCTTGCGGCCGGGGGCCACACTCGGCCTCTCACACGGCTTTCTGCTCGCCTACCTGGAGACGGCCGGAGCGGGCTTCCCGGCCAACATCAACGTGATCGCGGTCTGCCCCAAGGGCATGGGACCCTCGGTGCGCCGCCTGTACGAGCAGGGCCGGGAGATCAACGGCGGGGGGATCAATACCAGCTTTGCGGTGGAGCAGGATCTCGACGGGCGCGCGACCGATGTCGCACTCGCGTGGTCGGTCGCCCTGGGCTCGCCCTACACCTTCAGGACGACGCTCAAGTCCGAGGTCATCTCGGACCTGTTCGGCGAGCGGGCGATCTTGCTGGGTGCCGTGCACGGCATCGTCGAAGCGCTGTACCGACGCTACGTTGAGGCGGGGGCGACCCCCGACGACGCCTTCAATCGAGCCTGCGAATCCCTGACCGGGCCGATCCGGCAGACCATTTCGCGCAATGGGCTGATCGGCTTCGATGAGCATCTCAACTCGGACGGCCGGCGTGACTTCCGACGCGCCTACGAGGCTTCGTACGCGGCGTCCAAGGGCGTGATGGCCGAGGTCTACGACGAGGTCACAAGCGGCAATGAAGTCAAGAGCGTGGTCATGGCAGTAGCGCGTTTTGGTGACTACCCGATGACCAACGTCGAAGGCTCTCCGATGTGGAGGGTGGGCGCCGAGGTCCGGCGGCGACGGGGGCAGATCAAGACCGCCATCGACGGCTTCACCGCCGGAACATTCGCGGGAGCGATGATGGCGCAGGTCGACATCCTGCTCGAGCATGGGCATCCATACTCGGAGATCGCCAACGAATCGATCATTGAGGCGGTGGACTCGCTGCTGCCCTATATGCACGCGCGGGGGGTCGCCTACATGGTCGACAACTGCTCTACCACGGCGCGGCTGGGCACCCGCAAGTGGGGCCCGAGGTTTCAGGCCATGCTGGAGCAGGTGGCCTTTCCAACGATGCAGAGCCGCGAGGCGACGCCCGACCAACTCCCGGATCGATTCCTCCTGCACCCGGTGCACGAGGTACTACACCAGCTGAGCGC
>JBOHUP010000510.1:0-3556 GCA_050734615.1 Candidatus Dormibacteraceae bacterium
CGAGTGACCTCTCTGGCGCATCGGCCAAACCGCGTCCTCATCACCGGTGTCTCGAACCCGCTGGGTGCCGCGGTGGCCCGCCGGCTCGCGCCGCAGGTGCCGGTTCTTTTTGGCTGCGACGTGGCCGACCCCGTCAGTGCGCTCGAAGAGATGGACTTCGTCCACGCCGATACGCGCCACGCTGCGATCGGCAAGCTGATCCGGCGCCTGCAGGTCGACACCGTGGTCCACCTGGCGGTGATGGTCGATTCGCCGCGCGACTACCGCTCGATTCACGAGACAGACGTCATCGGGACCATGAACGTGCTCGTCGGCTGCGCGGCGCCCTCGAGCCCGGTGCGCAGCCTGATCGTCAAGTCGAGCCAGGCCGTTTACGGCGCCGGGCCCGCTGATCCCTCCTTCTTTTCCGAAGAGGCGGCGCTGTCCGAGCGACCGTCGTCGTCGATCACCGGGGATCTGGTCGAGATGGAGCAGCTGGTGAGCGAGTTTGCCCTGCGCAACGAGTCTTGCGGGGTCACCGTGCTGCGTCTCGGGTTCCGCCTGAGCGAGGACACGTCGCTGGCACGATACCTCTCGCTTCCCATCGTGCCGACGTTTGCCGGCTTTGATCCGCGGCTGCAGTTCTTGCACGAGGACGACGCCGCCGATGCGATCGTCCGCGCGACCATGGGTGACCACGCTGGCGTTTTCAACGTCGGGGGGGCGGGGATCGTGCTGCTGAGCCAGGCGATCGGGATCATGGGCGGCCGTCCCGCGCCGATCCTGCTCCCTTACGGCCGGTGGCTGGCCCGAGGTGCGCTGCGTGCCCTCGCACGCGTCGAGGTGCCCGCCCACCTCGCGGATGTGATCGCTTTCGGCTCGGTCATGGACGGCTCACGTCTCGAGTCCGAGTTTGGCTGGAGGCCGCATCACAGCTCACGCGAGGTGATGGACGCTCTCGCGCTAGGCAAGGCGGTCGAGGTCATCGAGTCGCCGTCGCCCCCGCAAGAATATGAGCTGCAGGTGTACCTCCAGCGCAGGCGGCGAGAAGAGCGCACCGGAACCCGCGCACTGGCGGCGCGCAGGTGATCGAGCAGAGTACTGCCCGAGAGCGAAGAAGCCGCAGCAAGAAAGGGGAGATCGTGCAGCCAAAGCCCGGGCGGCACCTGCCGAGGCAGGTTCGCCGGCTGCAGCGCCAGGCGCCGATGTACGCGATGCAAGGCCTGAGCGAGCTCTCTGGCTGGTTGAAGCAGGTGACCGGCCGCGAAGTCATCGATCTGAACCGGGTCATGGGCTTCGTCCAGTTCCTCTACCAGCAGCAGGCGATGGCGAGGCGTGGCTCCGATTACGTCGTCGACGACTTCGGGTTCGACGCGGAGTGGACCGAGTCCTTCCTGGCCGCGTTCATGGTGCTGTATCGCGACTACTGGCGCGTCGAGACCGCCGGGGTGGAGAACGTCCCGGCGGCCGGTCGCGGGCTGCTCGTGGCGAATCACGCGGGCGTCCTGCCCTGGGACGGGACGATGATCAAGACCGCCGTCTTCGCCGAGCACCCTCACCCGCGTCACGTGCGCGCGCTCGTGGCGAGCCTGTTCATGGGCATGCCGGTCACGAGCTGGTTCCTGCGCCGGACCGGCCAGACCGTCGGGCACCCGGAGGACACAAGGCGTCTGCTCGAGCGCGACGAGCTGGTGCTCGTGTTTCCTGAAGGCGTGCGAGGGACCGGTAAGAACTTCAAGGACCGGTACAGGCTGCGTCGTTTTGGCCGCGGCGGCTTCGTGGCCACGGCGATTCGCGCGCGAGCGCCGATCATCCCGGTCTCGGTGGTCGGCTCGGAGGAGATCTATCCGATGGTCGCCGACCTCTCGTCCCTGGCGAGGTTCTTCGGCTTACCGTACTTTCCCGTCACTCCTTTCTGGCCGTGGCTAGGGCCGCTCGGGTTGATCCCTCTGCCCAGCAAATGGCGGATCCAGTTCCATCCCGCGATCCATGTCGAAAAGCATCAGCCTGAGGCGGCCGACGACCCGAACCTGGTCATGGCGCTCGCCGACGAGGTCAGAGACACGATCCAAGAGGGGATCTACGACAACTTGAAGATGCGCCGAGGTGTCTTCCTCTAACCAGCGGCACTGCGCGCGTTCCAGGCCAGGAAAAGGTCGCGGTGGCCTGGCCTGGGCTGGTAGTCAGTCGATGATCGCCCGGGGCGGTTTCCTCTCTGGCTCTTCGATGATGTCGAGCGCGGTGGCCTGGCTGATCCAGTACTGGACGTCGCTTTGGCTCGGCGCGCCGGCAAGGCCGATCGCCTCCACGAGCTTGGCGTGCAGCTCTGGGGCGTCCTGTGCGCGCAGGTCCTTCATCGAGTTGATGCCGAGCCGGCGGATGATCGTCAGCCATCGCTCCATGCCCGAGACTTCAAGCAGCGTGCACTGATGGGTGAACTCCAGCAAGCGGTCGGGGCTGATGCCCGTCTTCTTCGCCAGCCGCACGCGGTCGATGCCCAACGACGTGCGGTGGAGCAGCTGGTTGGTGTGCCGGATGCCCCGCGACCTCAGCCTCTCGACGTCGCCGTCGGTGATGCCGGGCAGATATTCGAGCGTGCGATACATCGCCTTAAGAATATGCGCACCAGGTGTCGGGTATACTCTGCGAACCCCGCCACCATTGGAGTAAACACAGCCTGAATCAGAGCCGGCTCGAAACCCGCGGAACAGTTACCGGGGAGCAGTCTGGCCTCGAGATCGGGATCGGTAGGCGGGCGCGCCGGGCTTACGGATTCGACGAGGTCGCGCTGGTGCCGGGCGGCGTGACCCTCAACCCCGACGAGGTCGACATCACGTTTTCGATGGGGGGCAACTTCCACCTTCCGCTGCCGATCTGGGGTTCGGCGATGGACGGCGTCGTCGACGTCGACTTCGCGATCGCCATGGGCAAGCTCGGGGGTGTCGCGGTGCTCAACCTCGACGGCGTGCACACGCGATATCAGGATTCGGCGCCCATCATCAAAAAGATCGCCGAGGCGGACAAGGCGCATGTCAATGGTCTCCTCAAGGAGGTCTACCGTGAGCCGGTCAAGCCGCAGCTGATCGCCGAACGCATCAAGACGATCAAGGCGGCCGGCGTGCCGTGCGCGGTTTCGACCGTCCCGGCCCGGGCCGGCGAGCGCGCCGAGGTTGTGCAGAAGGCCGGGGCCGACGTCTATGTCGTCCAGGGCACGGTGCTGACAGCCCGGCACTCTTCCCGCTCCTACCACCAGCTCTCATTCGAAGACCTCGTCCGCGCCTGCGACATCCCGGTGGTCGTCGGTAACTGCGTCCATTACGCGACGGCGCTCGAGCTGATGGAGACGGGAATCGCCGGCATCCTTGTCGGCGTCGGTCCCGGAGCCGCATGCACGACGCGCGGTGTCCTCGGAGTTGGGGTGCCCCAGGTCACCGCGACCGCCGACGTGGCCGCGGCTCGCGATGAGCACATGCGCCGAGGGGGGATGCGGGTCGCGGTGATCACCGATGGCGGTATGCGGATCGGCGCCGACGTTTGCAAGGCTTTCGCCTCCGGCGCCGACGCGGTGATGATCGGC
>JBOHUP010000511.1:0-2458 GCA_050734615.1 Candidatus Dormibacteraceae bacterium
TCCCGAAGGCGCGGTTCGCCTTCAACTACTCGTCCTGGTTCAAGTGGCAAAACGAGAAGGACCCCATCACGTGGGCCGACCTCGGCGAGCTGGGAGTCGGGTTCATCTTCATCACGCTTGCCCTCCAGCACGCGGCGGGCCACGGCATGTCGATGCTCCTCAACGACCTGAAGAGGGGCCAGGAGGAGGGCTACATGGCCCTGCAGCGCAAGGAATGGACGCCTGGCGCGGACACTCCGACCCGGTCCCACCATCTCTTCACCGGCGTTCCGTACCACCAGCGCGTCGGCCAGGAATACGGCGCCACGCGCCTCAGCGAAGATCTGGGCCAGGACCTGGAAATCTCCCAGGTCGTCTGACGACCCCGCCCGCGCCCTCAGCGGCGAGCGACCCGCGCTAGCGCCACCGCACCCGCGCGCCGCTAACGGCCGCCGCTAGACTCTGCGTCCAGAGGGGGGGTCAGTGCTGCTATTTCCTTTCCGCTACCTGTGGTGGCTGCTCTCGAGCGTCCGGCGCTCGATCGGCCGCCCACCTGATTTCGTCGAGTTCACGCTCGAGGAAGAGCTCCCCGCGCTGCCCGACCCACCGCCCCCCCTGTGGCGGCGGTTCATCTCCCCACCACGCCTCAGCAAGCACGAGCTGGCCGAGCGGTTCGAGGCCATCGGCCGCGACTCGCGAATCCAAGGCGTCGTCCTCCACCTGCGACCGGTCGAAACCTCGATGGCCTCGGTGGAGGACCTTCGGGAGCTCGTCGCCAACCTGCGCCGGGCGGGTAAACGCGTGGTCGCGTGGGCTCCGTTCTACACCACCGGCACGTACTACCTCGCCTGCGCATGCGACGAGATCCTGCTCATGCCGGTCGGCAGCGTGCAGCCGATGGGCGTGGCGAGAACGGGCATGTTTTTGGCCGACGGGTTGGCGCGCGTCGGCATCAAGGCCGACTTCGTGCAGATCTCGCCCTACAAGACGGCCGCGGACCAGTTGACCAGGTCGACGATGTCCGAGCAGTACCGCGAACAGGTGACCTGGCTGCTCGAGTCGCAGTACGCGGAGCTGGTCAAAGCGATCGCCGAGAGCCGGCGCGTCGATGAAAACGCGGCCAAGGCGATCATCGACTCATCGCCGTACGGCGACGACACCGTCGTGGATCGCCACGTGGTCGACCGCATCGTGCCCGAGGAGCAGCTCGCCGATCATCTCAGCGGCGGCGCTGCGACACCGCTGACCGTGGGCACCTGGGACCGAGCCCGTCGCAAGATGCGCCGGCCGGCGCCGTCGCTCGGCCGGGGCAGGTACGTGGCGGTGATCCGCATCGAAGGCACCATCGTCGACGGCCGGTCCGGCAGCCTGCCCGTCAGGCCTCCCGTGGAAATTCCTGTGCTCGGCGACCAGCGGGCCGGCGATCTCAGCGTGGTGCAGGTCGCGCGGCAGGTGGCCGGGGACAAGCGCGCCGCCGCGGCGGTGCTCTACGTCAACTCCCGCGGAGGTTCGGCGACCGCCTCGGAGGCGATGCGCCAGGCCCTGAACGTGGTCGCCGCGCGCAAGCCGATGGTCGTGGTGATGGGTCCCGTCGCCGGTTCCGGCGGCTACTGGGTCGCCATGCCCGGCTCGTGGATCATCGCGCGACCCAGCACGCTGACCGGGTCGATCGGCGTACTCACCGGCAAGGTCGTCACCAGCGCCCTCTGGGCCAAGCTCCTGCTCAATCGCGAGACGGTGGCGTTCGGTGAGAACGTCGAGCTCGAGAGCGACGAGGCTCCCTACTCCACCGCACAGCGGACCTTGATCCGAGGCGAGGTCGATCGCATCTACGGGCTGTTCGTGGACGTCGTGGCCAGGGCCCGCAAGATGAGCGTCGACGAGGTGCAGCCCATCGCGTCGGGCAGGGTCTGGACTGGGCGGCAGGCGCTCGAGCGAAAGCTCATCGACGAGCTGGGCGGCCTGGCAGCCGGCGTGCGCAAGGCGCGCGCGCTGGCAGGACTGCCTGACTCAGCACCCGTGCGCGAGTCACGAGTGCCGAAACGCACCATCGCGCCGCCCGCCCGCGCAGCCGCGGGCGCGGGCGCGTGGCTGGGCTACCTGCTGGAGGGCATGGCGCTGATCAATCGAGCACCGGCCCTGGCGGTCATGGAGTACCTGCCCGGCAGCCTCATCTGATCCTGCCCGCGTCGCCCAGCGTCGAGCACGGCTCGTGGCCGCCCAGCCACGCCGTCACGCGTCGAGCGCGGGGAACCTCCATGGCTGCCGCTCTCGCACGACCCCGTACACCGCCTCGACCATGGTTTCGCGGTTGGGCTTGGTGAAGTAGTCGCCGTCCGGGCCATAGGCCGGCCGGTTGGACGAGGCCGCCAGCGTCCGCGGAGCCGCGTCGAGATGCCACCAGCCCTGCTGCACCTCCAGGATCTGCTGCAGCATGAAGGCCGAAGCGCCGCCGGGCACGTCCTCGTCGACGCAGACC
>JBOHUP010000512.1:0-4344 GCA_050734615.1 Candidatus Dormibacteraceae bacterium
CAGGCCTTCAGGGGCAAACCCCAGGGACGCCGTCTCATGACAGTCCTCAAAGGACGAGCGCGAAAAGCGTTCCCCGGGGTTGCACCCCGGAAAGGAGGGTAGAGCCATCAGCACGATCCCGTTGAGCTTGCATCGCGCCGTGCCCGCCGACCGGTTGAGAGACCTCGCTCTGCTGGCTTCGCTGCTCGTCTGGCTCGCCTACACGCGCATCTACTGGACCCTGCAGGCGGCGCACCTGGCCGCGCCTCCCTGCCCGTTCTATTACCTGACGGGGCATCCGTGCCCCTTCTGCGGTGGCACGCGTTCGTTCGCGTACATGTGGAAGGGCGACTTCGCCGACGCGGTGAGGCTGTACCCGCTGGGCCCGGCACTGTTCGCGGGTACGTTTGTCGGCATGGCCGGGATTGCCGCCGGCGCCATCACCGGCCGGACCTGGACGCCGCGGCTCACGTCGACGCAGTGGCGCCTGCTGGGGATTGGGGTCGTGAGTGCGGTGCTCGTCAGCTGGGCGCTCAAGGTCTTCGTCCTCGGAAACTAGGCGGCTGACGCAGGACGACTGGGCGATCTTCCGCGAGGTGCGCCTCGCCGCCTTGCAGGATGCCCCGAATGCGTTCGAGGCGACGTACGAGCGCGAGGTCCATGCCGACGAGACGATCTGGCGCAGGCGCCTGGGCGGTCGCGCGCAGTTCGTCATCGAGCTGGACGGCCAGGTCGCCGGCACCGCAGGCGGTGTCCACGAAGAGTCCTATGTCGCCCTCATCTCGATGTGGGTCGCGCCATCGGCGCGAGGCAAGGGAGCGGGCGACGCGCTGGTCACCGCCGTCCTGGGATGGGCACGCGAAGAGGGCCGGCACGAGGTCCGGTTGTGGGTGGTCGACAGCAACGCCGCGGCACAGCGGCTGTACTCACGATGTGGCTTCGTCCCTACGGGTGCGACGCAGCCGGTCGTTCCCGGCCAGCCGCGGATGGAGCTCGAGATGAAGCGAAAGCTCTAGACCGCCGCTCATTTTCCGATGCCGGCGCGGCTTCAATCCCGCCCGTGCAAGGATTGGAGCCGTGAACTTCGACCTCACCGACGAGCAACAGTCCATCCGCGACACCTGCCGTGACTTCGCCCGCGAGGTCGTGGCGCCGGCCGCCGAAGACCTGGATCGCAACCACAGGTTCGGGTACGACGTCGTGCGGCAGATGGGCGAGCTCGGCCTGTTCGGGCTGCCGTTCTCCGAGGAGTTTGGCGGCGCCGGTGCCGATTTTCTATCGCTGTGCTTGGCGATCGAAGAGATCTCCCGGGCCGATGCCGGCGTGGGCATCACGCTCGAGGCCGCAGTGTGCCTGGGCGCCTCACCGATTCACGACTTCGGCACCAAGGAACAGAAGGAGCGGTGGCTGCCGGACCTGTTGACGGGACGCCAGCTGTGGGCCTTCGGTCTGACCGAGCCCGAAGCGGGTTCCGACGCCGGGGCGACGAAGACCCGGGCCGAGTTGCGTGCCGGCCAGTGGGTGGTCAACGGGGCCAAGCAGTTCATCACCAACTGCGGAACGGAAATCTCGGCCGGTGTAACCGTCACCGCGGTGACCGGGCGGATCAACGGTGGCGAGCCCGAGATCAGCGCGATCATGATCCCGACCGGGACCCCCGGCTACTTGGTCCTCGAGTCTTACCGCAAGCTCGGGTGGCATTCGTCCGACACGCACCCGCTGAGCTTCGACGATTGCTCAGTACCGGAGGACAACTTGCTCGGGAAGCGGGGTGGAGGCTTTCGCCAGTTCCTGCACACGCTGACCGGCGGCCGCATCGCGATCGCGGCCCTGTCGGTCGGCCTCGCGCAGGCATGCCTCGATGCGGCGCTCTCGTACGCGAAAGAGAGGCGGACGTTCGGTGAGGCGATCGCGAAACACCAGGCGATCCAGTTCAAGCTCGCGGACATGGCGACGGAGACGGAGCTGGCCCGGACCATGGTGTATCGCGCGGCCACGACCTACGCGCACACGGGCCAAGAAGCGACCGATGACGTCCGCATGCTCGCGGCGATGTGCAAGCTGTACGCGTCGGAGGCGTGCACTCGCGCGGCCGACAACGCGCTGCAGATCCACGGCGGCTACGGCTTCATGGAGGACTATCCAGTCGCGCGCTACTGGCGTGACGTCAAGGTCAACGAGATCGGCGAAGGAACCTCAGAGGTGCAGAGGATGTTGATCGCACGCCTGCTCGGCTGCTAGCTCGGCGCTGCCGTCTCTGGATCCGCGCCGCCGGCCAGGTCGATCCACGGTCTTTTCGGCAGGAGCATGGCGCTCGAGCTGGCGAGGGCGATCCGCTTGCCGGCTTCGTTGTAGAGCTCGGCCGTCGCCACCACCATCGTCCGGCCTCGGTGGGCGAGCGTGGCCACGGCCGTCATCGGGCCGCCATCCGGCAGCACGGGCCGCAAGAAATTCACCTTCAGGTCCAGCGGCGCGAAAGCGCCTCCTGGCGGGTTGATCGTCATCACGGCACCGGCCAGCGCGGCGTCGGCCAGAAGAGCGATCGCGCCGCCATAGATGATCGGCTGGGGCGAGGCGAGCCACGGGCTGGCGGGCAGCACGAAGCTGCAGCGGCCTTCCAGAGCCTCGATCGGCCGCAGCCCGGTCAGGTGGTGCAGCGGCGGAGCCGCTTCCGGGTCGCTGACGCATCTCCGAAGGATCTCCAGCCCGCTCGCGCTGTCCCAGATCTCCTGTGGCACGGGCGAACCGGGGATTGGCCGCCGCAGATACGGATCGGGCATCGGGTAGTCCGGGGGTGCACTCCGCTCCGCCGCGGGTGGCGCGCCCGGCGCGGTGAGCAAGAATCCGCGCGACGTGCCGTGCGCCAGGAGCCGGCCCCGGCCGTCTTCGATCATGACCTCGGACAGCGCCACCGACTTGCCGCCGTGGATCACGCGAGCCTTCCCGACCAGCGTCCCGCTCTCCATCGTGCCTGGCTGCAGGAAGCTAATCGAAAGGTCCGACGTGGTCATGTAACCGAACGGTGGAAGCAGGGTCATGATCGCAGTGCCGAGTGGGCCGTCGGCCAAGAACGCGATGATCCCGCCGGTGATCAGCCCGGGCACCGGGGTCAGCAGCCATGGCGAGACGGGCATCGCGAACGTCGAGCTGCCAAAGCCCGCCTCTACCGCCTTGACACCGGTGAGGTGATGGATGGGAGGCGCGCCGACCAGGCCTCGCGTCGTCCGCCGCATCCGCTCGACGCCGGAGAGAGAAAGCCCGGACGCATCGCCGTACGAGCCGCGCACCGGCTCTTCCCAGATTGCGACCTGGGGGCCGCTACCTGTAAACGCCGTTGTGGCCCAGGCTGTGCAGGCCGACGTTGGGGAAGTAGGTCAGGCCGTGGTCTTCCGACCCGACTGGGATCTTCGCCATGAGCTGGCCAGTGGTCGTGTTCATCACGTAGACCGTCGCGTTGTACCTGCCCGAAGCCCACAGCTCCGTTCCGGCCGGGTTGACCTGCAGCATGTCTGGGCTGCCGCCGCCCGGGATGTTCCACTTCGCGACGACTCGCCTGGTGCGGAAGTCGATCACCGAGAACGACCCTTCCAGCCGGTTCGACACGTAAAGCGACTTCGTGTCACGTGAGATGGCCAATCCGTGCGCGCCCCGGCCTGTCGGGATGAACTGGATCTCCTTCATGGCGACCGGGTCGATCACCGAGACACCCATGCGTCCCTGGTTGGAGACGTAGAAAAGCGTCCCGTCAGGCGAGAGCTTGACGTCGATCGGAAGGCCCCCCACACGTACATAACCGACCAGCGACATCGTGTTGACGTCGACCTTCGCCACCACGCCGCTGTACTCGGTCGAGATCATCAGGTAGCTGCCGTCGGCGCTGAAGTCCATGTGGTCGGCGCCTGGCCAGGGGATGGCGACCGACTTGAGCAGCTTCCATCCGTTGTGCGGGTCGAGGAAGTCGATGCGCTGCAGCCGCTCGACAACGTCGATGGCCTTGGTCCCGTCCGGTGTGAAGTAAAGGTTGTAGGGGAAGGGCATCGAGATCGTCTGCCCGGTCGGCCGTCCGGTGTGGATGTCCAGGACCGTGAGGCTGCTCGAGCCCTCGTTGTCGACGTAGAGCGCGCTCATGTCCCAGGCGGGAGCGATGTGGTGCGGAATCTGCTGCACCGCGTAGTGGTCGATGACCTTGAAGGTCAGAGGGTTGATCACGTCAACGGTGTTGGACTTGCTGTTGGGTACGTAAACCCGTGGCGGCAGGTCGCACAACGGGCACGGCACCGTGCCCGACATCGTGTTGGCGTACACGTTCAGGGAGGGCGTCGGCAGGCTCGTCTGCTGCACGTCGGGGGCGGGGAGGAGACGCGC
>JBOHUP010000513.1:0-4683 GCA_050734615.1 Candidatus Dormibacteraceae bacterium
GGCCAAAGCCGGCGTGCTCGAGCGGCACGGAGTGAGGCTGCTCGGGGCAGGCATCGAGACCATCAAGAAGGCGGAGGACCGGCAGGCGTTCAAGGAGATGCTTCGCGAGATCGGCGAGCCGGTGCCGGATTCGAGGGTGTGCGAGTCGATCGACGAGGTTCGCGAGTTCGTCTCCGAGGTCGGCCTGCCGCTCGTGATCAGACCGGCGTACACGCTGGGCGGCACCGGCGGTGGCTTCGTGACGACGCCGGCCGACCTCGAGCTCATCGCGATGCGCGGGCTCGACGCGTCGCCGATTCACCAGGTGCTCGTCGAGCGCTCACTGTGGGGCTGGAAGGAGATCGAGTACGAGGTCATGCGCGACGCGGCGGACACGTGCATCACGGTCTGCAACATGGAGAACCTCGACCCGATGGGCGTCCACACCGGCGACTCGATCGTCGTCGCCCCGGCGCAGACGCTGTCCGACCGGGATCATCAGATGTTGCGGTCGTCTGCCATCCGCATCATCCGCGCGCTCGGGATCGAGGGGGGCTGCAACGTGCAGTTCGCGCTCGACCCGAACAGCTCCGCGTACCACGTGATCGAGGTCAACCCTCGCGTGAGCCGTTCGTCGGCCCTCGCCTCCAAGGCGACCGGGTATCCGATCGCCCGCGTCGCCGCGAAGGTCGCTGTCGGAAGGCGCCTGGAGGAGATTCGGAACGAGGTCACCGGGAGGACGTTCGCCGCGTTCGAACCTGCCCTCGACTACTGCGTCGTCAAGATCCCGCGCTGGCCGTTCGACAAGTTCCCCGCGGGAGATCGCCGTCTCGGCACCCAGATGGCATCGACGGGCGAGGTGATGGCAATCGAGCGCACTTTCGAGGCCGCTCTGACCAAGGCCATCCGCTCGCTGGAACAGAAGCCGCCCGCCACTTGGGAGCTGGGCGACGAGACGATCGACCAGCCCAACGACCGCCGGCTGTTCGCGCTGCTGAACGCCCTCCGCAACGGTGCCGACCCTCAGGTGCTTTCGCGGCGCAGCGGCATCGACCGCTGGTTCATCGACCGTATGGCGACCATCACGCGCCTGGAGGCCGAGGGTGATGTGCGCGAGCTTCGCCGAGCCGGCTTCTCCGACGCGATGATCAGCGCCCTGCGGGGCGCCGGACGGGCGCAGGGCGCGCCTTCCTTAGAGGCGGTCGAACACGCGACGCCGACCTACAAGCTCGTCGACACATGCGCCGCCGAGTTCGCGGCCGCGACACCCTATTACTACTCGTGCTGGGAGGATGAGAGCGAGAGCGTGAAGGTCGAAGGGAAGACCGCGCTGGTCATCGGCTCCGGCCCCATCCGCATCGGCCAGGGCATCGAGTTCGACTACTGCTCGGTGCACGCGGCGTGGTCGCTCCGGGAGGCCGGAGTCCGAGCTGTGCTCGTCAACTCCAACCCGGAGACGGTTTCGACGGACTTCGACACCTCCGACCGGTTGTATTTCGACCCCCTCGACCTCGACGGAACGCTGAACGTGGCGCGGACGGAAGGGGCCGCGGGCGCGCTGGTGCAGTTCGGCGGCCAGACCGCGATCAACCTGGCGGAGCCGCTTCACGACCACGGGGTGCTGATCATCGGCTCCAGCGTCGAGGCCATCGACCTGGCCGAAGATCGTCGTGCTTTCGCCAAGGCGCTCGACGCGATCGGCGTCCCGCAGCCGATGGGCGGCACGACGACGGGGGTCGACGAGGCGGTCGCGATCGCCGAGCGGGCCGGCTATCCCGTGCTGGTGCGCCCTTCATACGTGCTCGGCGGACGTGCCATGGAGATCGTTCACAACCGCGAGGAGCTTCGGAGGTACATGGTGTGGGCCATCGGCGCGATGCCGCGAGGCTCCGTGCTCGTGGACAAATATCTTCAAGGCACCGAGGTCGAGGTCGACGCGATCTCCGACGGCGAAACCGTGGTCATCCCAGGCGTTATGCAGCACGTCGAGCGCGCCGGCGTCCACTCTGGTGACTCGTACGCCGTCTACCCGGCGCAAGGCTTAGAGCCGGCGGAGCTCGACCACATCGTCGACTACACGGTCAGGATCGCCAGGCACCTGCGACTGCGAGGGCTGGTCAACGTCCAGTACGTCGTGCATCGCGGTCACGTTTACGTGCTGGAGGTGAATCCGCGCGCCTCGCGCACGGTGCCCTTCCTCTCCAAGGTCACCGGTACGCCTATGGTCAAGCTGGCGACCCGGGTCATGCTCGGGGAGAAGCTTTCGGAAATGGGCTGGTCGACCGGCCTGATCCCACCGCGCGACCTGGTGGCCGTCAAGGCTCCTGTCTTCTCGATGAACAAGCTGCCGGCCGTCGATTCCTACCTGGGCCCTGAGATGAAGTCCACAGGCGAGGCGATCGGTATCGGTTGGACCCTCAACGAGGCGCTGCGCAAGGCTTTCGCCGCATCGGGCATGCATGTCAGGCGTGGAGGGTCGGCGCTGCTGACCATTGCGGACGTCGACAAACCCGAGATCCTTCCCATCGTCTCCCGGCTGGTCGAGATCGGCTACCGCCTGGTCGCGACGGAGGGGACCGCGAAGGCCCTCCGCCAAGCGGGCTTCTCTCCACGTGTGGTCGCCAAGATCGGCCAGGAAGGACCGACTGTGGTCGACGTCATCACGCGCGGTGAGGTCGACCTGGTCATCAACACGATGTCCAACATCTATGCCGACCCGGGGGAGTCCGGAGAGCCGGTCTTCAAGGACGGTTTCGAGATCCGGCGTGCAGCCGTGGAGCGACGAATCCCGTGTCTCACCTCGCTGGACACCGCGGCGGCCCTGCTCGAGTCGGCCGTGGCCGCCTCCCATGAACTGCAGGTGCGCACCATCGAAGAGTGGCGAGCCGGCGTCCCCGCTTCGCTCGCGGGGCAGGGCTAGGGACAAGACGATGTTTCTCGTCGAAGCGCCGATCACGGGGAGGCGCCAGGTGGCCCGCGACATGTTCGTCATCGCGATGGACGCGCCGGAGATTGCCTCAGCGGTCCGGGCCGGCCAGTTCGTCAACCTGGGGTGGTCGCACGGACCGCTGCTGCGCCGGCCGTTCTCGGTGTACCGCGTGGATGGACAGAAGATCGAGGTCGTCTTGAAGGCGGTCGGAGCCGGCACCGGCCAGTTGCTTGGAATGGAGCACGGCGATCGGGTGAGTTGCCTGGGTCCGCTCGGCCATGGCTTCGATTTGAGGAGGGGCCCGCGAACTGTCGTGCTGGTCAGCGGCGGTCTGGGTGTGGCCCCGATGCCGCTCGCCGCGCAGGAGGCGGCCGGCCTTGGGATGCGGGTCACGTGGGTGCACGGCGCGCGCACCGCCGCCGAGCTTTGCTCTGAGTCGGAAGGTGACGATGTGATCTGGGCGACCGACGACGGATCCCGCGGCCTCACCGGGACCGCCGTCGCGGCGGCTCCCGAAGGTGACTTGGTGCTCGCCTGCGGGCCCAACCGGATGCTCTCCGCGGTGGCTCAGCGCTGGCCGGACGCGAGTGTGGCAGTCGAGACCTACATGGGCTGTGGAACCGGCGTGTGCCTGGGGTGCGCCGTGCCCCTCGCCAGAGGCGGATACGACCGCGCTTGCAAGGATGGACCCGTTTACCGCGCCGCGGACATCGACTGGAAGTTTCTTCCGTCCCACCTCGCGTACGCCTTAACGACATGACTCCGGACATGTCGGTGTCGATAGGGCGGCTTGCGATGCGCGGGCCGGTGCTCGCCGCGTCAGGCACTTTTGGATACGGCACTGAGGTGCCGCTGCTCGAGCGCCGGGCCCTCGGCGGCATGGTCTCGAAAGGCATCTTCCTGCGGCCCCGCACCGGCACCCCACCACCCCGCATCGCGGAGACGCCCAGCGGGATGCTCAACGCGATCGGGCTCCAGGGACCCGGAGTCGAGGCTCTCGTCCGTGACTACGCGCCGCAGTGGGCAGAGTGGGATTTCCCGGTGCTGGTCAACATCAACGGGGAATCGGCCGCCGAGTACGGCGAGCTCGCCGCCCGACTCGATGGAGTGCCAGGCATTGCGGGCTTCGAGATCAACATCTCATGTCCCAACGTCGAGCAGGGCGGACTGTATTTCGGCAACGACCCGCGCGCCGCGGCCTCTGTGACCGAGGCGGTGCGCAAGCGCACCAGGCTGCCGCTATGGGTGAAGCTCACCCCGATGGTGAGCGACATAGGCGTCATCGCCCGAGCCGTGGAGTCAGCAGGCGCGGACGCACTGTGCGCCACCAACACCTTCGTCGGCATGTCGATCGACCTCAACGCGTTCGAGCCGCGGCTCAGCTTCCGGACCGGCGGCCTGTCTGGCCCCGCCATCCGCCCGCTCGCGCTGCATCTGGCTCATCAGGCGGCGCGAGCCGTGAGCATCCCCGTGGTCGGCGTCGGCGGCATCTCGCGTGCAGAGGATGCGCTGGAGTTTCTGGTCGCGGGCTGCTCAGCCGTGCAGGTTGGCACCGCCACTTTTGTCAATCCACGCGCGATCGCCGAGGTGCACGATGGCATCGCCGCATTTCTTGAGCGGAAAAGTGTCGGCTCACTGCGGGATCTTCCGCGCTACCTGCCGCGTGATTGAGGAGACAGACGATGTCGAGCGAGATGCCGCCTAAAGCACAGGATCCCATGGCCTCGAGCCGGCTTCAAATCTTGGCCACGGAGCACTGGAGCCTGCTGGCGACT
>JBOHUP010000514.1:0-3079 GCA_050734615.1 Candidatus Dormibacteraceae bacterium
TCGCGATTCCGGTGCTGCGCGCCGGCCTGGGTCTGCTCGCGCCAGTGCTGGAGCTCCTGCCTCGCGTCAGCGTCGGCTACATCGGCCTCGAGCGTGACGAGCAGACGGCGGTGGCCCGCATCTACTACCAAAAGCTGCCCAGCCTGAAAGGCAAGGTTCCCCTGCTGCTCGACCCGATGCTCGCCACGGGCGGATCAGCCGCCCAGGCCCTCGATCTCATCAAGGAGGCGGGCGGCACCGATCCCCGGATGATCTGCGTGGTGGCGGCGCCGGAGGGGGTGAAGGTGCTGCAGGAGCGCCACCCCGACGTCGACATCTACACCGCCGCGCTGGACGAGAGACTGAACGACCGCGCGTACATCGTCCCGGGCCTGGGGGACTTCGGCGACCGGCTGTTCGGGACCGCAACCTAGTCGCTAACCTGATCCCATGCTTGAGGGCTCCGCGCTGGGAACCCTGGTCGAGCTCATGGTCGAGGCCGAGATCCTTGCTGGATCGGAGGGCCGCCTCATCCCGTTCCGGATGGAACCTGACGTCGACCACCGAGATCTTGTCGTCGCCGACGTGGGCGGGTTCGGCGCCCTGTGGCTCCAGGTGAAGGGCACCACCCACCCGGACGGCGAGGGCCGGGTCGTCGCATTCGCCAACTATCCGGCAGATGCGATCCCTGACAGCTCGCGCCTCCTCTACCTTGTCTGCTTGCTCGACCTGGAGCAGCACCTTCTCGCAAGACTGTGGCTCGTGCCGTCCGCGGACTTCAACCGCCTCGCCTACCGCGAGCGCTCTGCGCGCGCGGGCCGCATCACCCTGCAGTTCTCCTGCCTCGCGGCGGGCGACCAACGATGGGATTCATTCGAGGTGGCGAGGCTGAACCTCGCCGGGCGGCTCGAGCCGCTGGTGGCCGCCCTCGGGACCGTTGGTTCCGATCAGCTGAACGCGCTCCGGGATGAGGTTCATTAGCCGCACCTCCCCGGGGCTTCCGTCCCTCACTCGTTGCCGAAGGCGGCCTCGTACGCGATGGCGTTGCATCGCCTCAGCTCGTCGTCGCTCAGGCCCATCTCGGCCGCCAGCCTGAACTCCCGGCTCAGAGTCGTGCCGGCCACCGTGCGTGAATCCGTGCTTATCGTGCAGCGCACTCCCGAGCGCAAAAGTCGTGGCAGCGGGTGCTCGGCCAGCGAGGGCACCGCCTTGCACTTCCAGTTGGCCGTCGGGCAGAGGTCGAGGACGACCCCCTCCCTGCGGATTCGATCGACGATGCGTGGATCGCGCGCGCCGATCACGCCATGGGCGATCCGCTCCACCCCGAGGTTGAGCGCGTCTTCGACGTGCGAAGGCTCGCCGGCCTCTCCCGCGTGGCATGTGAGATGCAGCCCCGACGCCCGCGCCGCTTCGAAGGCCGGACGCTGAGGCGCGGCGGGAAACCGCACCTCATCACCGGCGAGGTCGAATCCCACGACTCCTGCTCCGGCGAATTTCCCGGCCTCGCGCGCGAGCGCGACATTTTCTTCGGGTGAGTGGTGCCGCATCGCGCAGACGATGGCAACCGCTTGCAAAGGCGCGGCGGCCAGGCCCGCGAGCACGGCACGGATGACCTCGTCGACGCGGAGGCCGTTCCGCAGGTGGAGCCTCGGCGCCCATCGCACCTCGAGGTAATCGATGTTCTCGGCCGCCGAGTCGATGCCGAGCTCCAGGGCGGCGCGTTCGAGCGCGCTCGCCGTCTGGAGGACCGCGATCGCGTCGCCGAAATACGCGATGTACTCGGCCTGACTGGCACAGTGGTCCGGCGCAACCATGGGCAGGGGCAGTGGCAGGTCGAGCCCCTGCTCGCGCGCCAGCTCTTCGTTGGTGGCCGGGCGAACCGCGCCGTCCAGGTGGCAGTGCAGCTCGGCCTTGGCCCACGCTGTGTAGTCGGCCAGGCTGTGACCCTGGTTTACGTCAGCGAGTAGATGTGGGGCAGCTCGCGATACAGGCCGGCATAGTCGAGGCCGTAGCCGATCACGAACCGGTCGGGGATGACGAACCCGCAGAAATCGATCTGGACCTCGACTTCCCGTCGTGCCGGGCGGTCGAGCAGCGCGGCGATGCGGACCGACGCGGCGCCGAGCCGGCGGAAACGCTTGGTGATCGTGGTGATCGTGATGCCCGAGTCGATGATGTCCTCGACGAGCAGCACGTGCCGCCCGATCAGAGTGCCCTCGACCATGTGAGCGAGCTTCAGGCGTCCGTTGCTCGACGTGCCGGTCGGGTAGCTGGACGCGCGCACGAACTCGAGCTCGGCGGGGATGCTGAGGCTGCGCAGAAGATCTGCCGCGAAAACGGTCGCGCCCTTGAGGATCACGACCATCACCAGCGGCGTCTCGATGTCGGCGTAGACCTCTGAGATCTGACGACCCAGCCGATGGACGCGGCGCGCGATTCGGGTCGAGCTCAACATGGGCTTGCCCGGCCCCAGCCGGTCCAGGTGAGATGGCTTGCTCTCAACCGGCGCCGGTCGGGTCAGAACCTCAGCCATGCACGCTAGATTCTAGTGAGGCTCAGACTCCAATGGGATGCCAGACGGTCTTCATTTCCATAAAGGCCGCGATCAAGTAAGGGCTTCGCTCGTCAGAAGCGACTTTGATCACTCTTTTCACGTTGTCCGCGGCTGCCGCCTCGATGGTCTTCGTCTCTTCCGCGGTGCAGCCGGCGATGTCGATCGCGTTGATGTCCATGTGGGCGGCAAGCCACGGCAGCAGCTCACGTCGCTGGCCGCTGAGCACGTTGACCACACCCGCTGGGAAATCGCTCGTCGCGAAAACCTCGGCCAGGGTCAACGCCGGCAGCGGGTCCGACTCTGGGGCGAGTGCCACGACCACATTGCCGCCGCACAGCGCGGGCGCGAGCCGGCGCACGAGTCCCGCCAGCGGCGGCGCCTCGGGCGCCACGATCGCGACCACGCCGGTGGGCTCCGGGATGGTGAAGTTGAAGTAAGGACCGGAGACCGGGTTCACAGTGCCGGTGACCTGTGACAGCTTGTCCGTCCAGCCGGCGTACCAGACCAGGGCCTCGACGGCCTGCTCGACCTCTCGACGCGCGGCCG
>JBOHUP010000515.1:0-3085 GCA_050734615.1 Candidatus Dormibacteraceae bacterium
GCCGGCGACGGTCGCCGCGCTGGCGCGGGAAGGCACCATCGCGGGGATCAAGGATTCGAGCCGCGACTTCGAGTACTTCGAAGGGGTCTGCATCGCGACGCGGGACCTCCCGAAGTTTCGAATCTTCACCGGCAGTGACACGATGCTGCTCCCGTCCATGGCGATGGGCGGCGCGGGCACGATCTGCGGTGCGGCCAACGTGGTGCCGCATTGGGTCGTGCGCGTCTACGACGAGTACCGGCGAGGCGACCTGGCCGCGGCGCGCAAGAGCCAGGACGCTCTTTACCAGCTCGTGATCGCGGTTCGAGCCGGCGTGTTTCCGGCAGCGATCAAGGCGGCGCTGCACTACCAGGGGATCTGTGAGCCGTGGACGGCTCCGCCCTGTCGACAGCTCGACGAGCGATTGCGCGAGCGCCTGCGCGAGCAGCTCGAAACGTGGGGCCTCCTGAAGCCGACCGCGATGCCGATCTAGCTGAGCACACCGGCCGCTATCCTCCTTCAACGTGATCCTTTCGATCGGCGACCTCCTGCTCGACATCTCGATCGTCCCGGACGGCGAACTGCGCCCGGACGACGATTCGCCGGCCGTGATCACGATCGGCGGCGGAGGCCAGGCCGCCAACTTCTGCGCGTGGGCCGCCGCACTCTCCGAATCCTCGCGCCTCATCAGCAGAGTCGGCGACGACGACCGTGGCCGGCAGCTCGTGACCGACCTCGAGTCCGCGGGCGTCGAGGTCTGCCCGGTCTGGGCGGCCGAGCCGACCGGCGCCATCGCGGTGCTGGTCGAGTCGCTCGGGAGGCGGACCATGGCGACCCAGCTTGGGGCCAGCGTCGGACTCAGTGCTCAGGATCTTGAGGATTCGTGGTTTGCCGGCGTCAAGCTGATCCACGTGCCGGCCTACTCCCTGTTCGTCGAACCGTTGGCGTCGGCCAGCCGCGCGGCGATCGAGCGGGTGCGCGACGGTGGCGGGATGCTCGCGATCGACCTGTCGTCGGCTGCCGGGCTGCGAGAGTTCGGGCCCGCGCGCATGGCCTATGTGCTCGCCCGTCTCAAGCCGGAGGTCCTGTTTGCGACCAGCGCTGAATCCGAGACCCTCGGCGTCGGCCTGGAGCACCTGGCACAGGTGCCCGTCGTGAAGCTGGGGCCTGCCGGATGCGTCGTCTTCGGGCGCACCGTGCCGGCGCCCCGAGCCCGAGTGGTCGATCCCACCGGTGCCGGCGACGCGTTTGCCGCCGCGTTTTGCTCGGCCTGGCTGCACGGCGCGACGCCGTTCGAAGCCGCGGAGCGAGCGGTAGCCGTGGCGGCCGAATCGACCACGCGGGCCGGGGCCAGGCCCAGTTGAGCGAATTGCTCCAGGTGGCGCCCGAGGTGGCGGCTGCGCTCGCGGCGGGACGGCCGGTGGTCGCGCTCGAGACCTCGATCGTCGGGCAGGGCCTCCCCGCCCCTCACAACCTGCGCGCGGCGCGCGAGTGCGAGGCGGCCATAAGAAAGGAGGGCGCCGTGCCGGCGACTGTCGCGGTGCTCGACGGGCGCCTTCGCGCGGGCCTGACCGACGGGGAGCTCCAGCGGATCGCATCAGGCGCCATCAAAGTCAGCTCCCGCGACCTCGGGCCGGCGCTGGCGCAGGGCGCGGTGGGAGCGACCACGGTCGCCGCCACCATGCGCGTGGCGGCGATGGCCGGGATCCGATTCCTTGCCACCGGCGGCATCGGCGGCGCCCACCGCGGGCATCCCGAAGACCAGTCCGCCGACCTCGAAGAGCTGGGCCGTACGCCGGTCGCCGTGTTCTGCGCCGGCGCGAAGATCATCCTGGACCTTTCCGCCACCCTGGAGAAGCTGGACAGCCTGGCGGTGCCGGTGCTCGGTTACGGCTGCGACGAGTTCCCCGCGTTCTACACGCGCCACAGCCCCGGCCGGGTCAGCCGTGTCGACGGCCTCGTGGAGACCGCGAGTGTCCTGCGCGCCGCATGGGACACGGGATCACGCGGGATCGTGGTCGCCATTCCCCCGCCGTCCGAGCTGGACGGCGCGCAAGAGTTGGCAGAGCAGGCGGTGCGTGAGGTGGCAGGGGTGTCCGGGGCCGATGTCACACCGAAGCTGCTGGCGCGCATGGCTGAGCTGTCCGGTGGAAGGTCGGTCGAGGTGAACGTCGAGCTGGTCGTCAACAACGCGCGTATCGCCGCGCAGGTGGCGCGAGAGTTCTTCGCATGACACCGTGGCCGCCCTTTGGCGCTGGGCCGAAGGAGTTCGTCGCCACTCGCTTCTCGCCCAAAATGACCGGCGGGCCGAGCGCGACCCGCCGGTGCACAGCTGAATCCTACCGCGCCATCTTCATGATGCCGAAGGCGGCGCCCTGCGGATCGGACAGGATCGCGAACCGACCGCCCGGAAAGTCCTGGGGCGCCAGCATCTCTTGCCCGCCGCCGTCGATTGCCTTCTTGAACGCCTTGTCCACGTCATCGACCCCGAAGTAGACCATCCAGTAGGACGGCACCTCCGACGGCACCATCGGGTTCATCTCCATCCCGCCGGCGATGCTTTCGCCGCCGAGCTTGAACTCGGTGTAGTCAGGCTGGCCCTCGCCCATCGGGCTCACCTTCTCCCCCCAGCCGAACAACTTGGTGTAGAACGGCTTGGCCGTGGCGAAGCCGCGCGAGTTGAGCTCGGCCCACGCGAAGGTGTTGGGGGCGTTCATCACGTCCGCACCCTGCATGTCCTTCGGCTGCCAGACCGAGATGAAAGCGTCACTGGGATCCTGGAAGACGCTCATGCGCCCCGAAGTCAAGACATCGAAGGGCGGGGCGATGACCTTGCCGCCGGCGGCCTCAACCTTCCTGGCGATCCCATCGACGTCGTGACTGCCGATGTAGACCATCCACGCGGATGGAGCGTTCGGGTCCTGCTGCGGGCCCAAACCGGCGATGTTCTTGCCGGCGAGGGTGGCCAGCATGTATCCGCCGGCGTCCGGGCTCGGATCGTCGAGCTTCCAGCCGAAGAGCTTGCCGTAGTACTTTCGGGCCGCTTCCGGGTCCGAGGTCGACAGGTCAACCCAGGCGTGAGCGTTCGCGACTAATGTCTTGGTCT
>JBOHUP010000516.1:0-6566 GCA_050734615.1 Candidatus Dormibacteraceae bacterium
ACCTCGTTCCTCGTCGAGACCCCGGAGGCGTACGAGCGTCTTCTGCTGGACTGCATGATCGGCGACCCGACGCTGTTCACCCGGGCTGACGAGGTCGAGACGGCATGGGCGCTGATCGATCCGATCGAGGCGGGATGGCGCGACGACCGGCCGCAGCTGGGCATGTACCCGGCCGGCGCGTGGGGGCCATCCGCCGCGGCCAAGCTGCTGCAGAGCGACGGACGCGAGTGGCACCGGCCGTGAGCGCGACGACGGTGGCCGAGCCCACCGTGGTCTGGCATGGCGAAAGCACATCCATGCGTGACGTGCTGGCCGCGCTCGACGCCATCCGCGCCAGGTTCGCTCGCGAAGAGGCCGGAGATGCCGAGCACCCGCATCCTCGCAACTGCGTGATGACCCTGGTGGCTGTCGCCTCGGGCGAGGCCGAGGAGCGGCGCGCGCAGCGCGCCTGCCGGCTCATCGCCGCCGAGCACCCTGCCCAGCTGATCGTGATCCGCGACCAGGCTGAGCTGCGCGGCGGCGGCATCGAAGCTTCCATCAGCGCCGACACGCAGCGGACCGAGTCGTGCTCGGCGCAATCCGAGCTGGTCACCCTGCGTGTGCGGGGCGCGACCGGGGAGCACCTCGCCGCCCTGGTCGACCCGTTGCTCGAAAGCGGAGTACCGACATTTCTGTGGTGGGTCGGCACGCCACCCTTCGGCAAGCCCGAGCTGGCGGACGCCCTCCACATCTGCGACGCGCTGGTGGTCGATTCGGCGCGCTTCGATTCTCCTTATCGCTCTTTCCTCGGCCTTGCCGAGCTGTTCCGCAGCCGCCACCACAAGATGGGCGTCGCGGATTTTCAGTGGTCACGCTTGCGGCAGTGGCGCGAGAGTGTCGCGCAGTTCTTCACGCCGCCCGAACGGTGGTCGTTCCTGAGCGGGATCTCCGAGGTCGGTATCGAATATGCGGGCGAAGGTCGAGGCAATCGGATCGCCGCCGCCCTGCTGAACGGCTGGCTGGCCTCGACCCTCGGCTGGAAGCTCCAGCGGGCCGCGAGTGGCGGCGGCGGCGGGGTGGCGGCCCATTACGCGGCAGATGGCTGGCGCCCGGTCGAGGTGGCGTTCAGGTCGGTGCCGAAGGCGCGGCTGACCTCCGGTGAGGTGGCGGCGATCCGGGTCGCCGGCGCCGCCGGTGGCGCGACGTTCCGCCTGTCGGTCCAGCGCGACCCTGAGCGCCCCCGGGCGATCAAGCCGCAGACCGCGTACCGGTCGATCCACAGGCCGGGAGGTGAGGACGATGCTGGGTGGGAGCTCGCCCAGCGCAGCGCGGAGTGGCACCGCGATGTTTTGCACGAGAACCGCGACGCCATGCATCACACCTTTACCGGGGACCCTCCTGGGGAGAGCATGCCCAAGCACCCGGTCGTATCCATCCGCGAGCGCAGGGGCGACGACTCGTCGCAGGTGCTGCTGACGCTCATCGAGATCCGCGGCGGAGACACCCTGCGGCATGTTCAGCGGATCGAACCGGACGATGAGGCCGCGCTGCTCCTCGACCTGCTGTCGAGCGGGACGCACGACCCCGTGTTCGTTCGCTCGCTGGCCGCTGCGTCCGACCTCATGCGGTCCGTCTGATGCCCGAGTTCACAGTCCTGGACACCGCTGAGGATGTCGCCGCCGCCGCCGCCGCGGATACGGCGGAGGCACTTCGCGAGGGCGCGCGCACCCTGGTCCTGGCGGGGGGCACGACGCCGCGCCGGTGCTACGAGCTCCTGTCCCTGCTGGATGTCGAGTGGGGCCGGGTCAGTGTCCTGTTCGGTGACGAGCGCTGCGTGCACCCGGACCACCCCGACAGCAACTACCGGATGGCGCGCGAGGCTCTGCTCGACCGCGTGTTTCCCGCGACCGTCCACCGCGTGCCGGCGGAGCTGGGCCCGGACGAGGCCGCCGGCGCCTACGCGCACATCGTGGCAG
Organism: Candidatus Dormibacteraceae bacterium; assembly: GCA_050734615.1. Classification (GTDB taxonomy): domain Bacteria; phylum Chloroflexota; class Dormibacteria; order Dormibacterales; family Dormibacteraceae; genus DASXBJ01. The sequence goes on from JBOHUP010000516.1 coordinate 1,956, forward strand.
CCGTGGCCCCGCTCGACCTCGTCCACCTGGGAGTGGGGGAGGACGGGCACACCGCGTCCCTGTTCCCCGGCCACGCGGCTCTCTACGCGACAGGCCTGGTGGTGGGCATCCGCGACTCGCCAAAGCCCCCGCCCCAGCGGGTGACGCTGACGTTGAATGCGCTCCAATCCGCGCGGCGCGTGATCATCCTGGCCACCGGTGCCGGCAAGGCGCACGCGGTGGCACGGGCCAAGCGTGGCGAGGTGCCATCCGGGATGATTGCGAACGCAAGATGGTTGATCGATCGCGCAGCCGCCGGAAGTTGAACAAGATAGAGATCGTCCCGTCGATTCTTTCGGCCGACGTAGGGCGGCTGGCGGAGCAGGTGCGTGAAGCCGTCGACGCGGGAGCGGACCGGATCCAGGTCGACGTGATGGATGGGCACTTCGTCCCCAACCTGACCTTCGGCCCTCAGGTCGTCGAGGCGGTACGGCGAGCCACGAGGCTGCCCATCGAGGCGCACCTGATGGTGGAGCGGCCCGAGCTTTTCATAGAGGCTTTCGCCAACGCGGGGGCAACCCTGATCGAGGTCCAGGTCGAGTCGACGATGTCGCTGTACAGGACCGTGACAGCGATCCAAGAGCTGGGCTCGAAAGCCGGCGTGGCCATCAACCCGGCGACCCCTGTCGAGGACCTTCGGGAGATCCTGCCTTACATCGACCTGGTGAACGTGATGACCGTGGAACCCGGCTTCGGCGGCCAGAAGTTCATAATCCACAGCCCGGAGAAGATCAAGCGACTGCGCGCGATGTCCCCAGACGTGGAGATCGAAGTCGATGGCGGGATCGATGCGCGGACGGCGCCTCTCGTGGTTGCGGCGGGGGCGACGATCCTGGTCGCCGGGAATTCCGTCTTCGGGTACAAGGCGGGCGTGGCCGCGGGCATCAACGCGATTCGGAACGCCATTGACTGAACCGGAGCTCTTCAAGAGGGCCGCCGCCGAGAAGGCGCTGGAGCTGGTGCAGGACGGGATGCTGCTCGGACTGGGCAGCGGATCCACGGTGCGGTTCTTCACTGAAGGCGTCGGCCGTCTTGTCGCGGGTGGGATGAAGCTACGAGGAGTGCCGACGTCGCGCGTGACGGCAGAGCTGGCGGCGGAGCTGGGCATCCCGATCGTCACCGAGCTGGTCGGAGAGATCGATCTCGCGGTCGATGGCGCCGACGAGGTCGACGGGACCCTGAACCTCATCAAGGGTCGTGGTGGCGCTCTCTTCCGTGAGAAGCTGGTCGCGGCGGCATCGAAACGATTCATCGTCGTGATCGACCCCTCAAAGGTCGTCAAGCAGCTGGGGGTTGGCGTCCTGCCGGTCGAGGTGCTGCCTTTCCTGTGGCGCACCACTGCGGAGCGCCTGGCCGCGCTCGGCATGAGCCTGGTGGTCCGAGGCGGGGAGGAGACCCCCTACGTCACCGACAACGGAAACCTGATCCTCGACGTCACCGTGCCGGAGGGGATCCCCAAGCCGCGCGAGCTCGGCAGCGAGCTGAAGCAGGTGACCGGCGTCGTCGAGCACGGGCTCTACGTCGGCATGACCGATACCTGCATCGTGGCGGACGAGGACGGCCCGCGAATGATCGGCCGCCTCTCGGTCAGTGCATAGCCTCAGCCGTCTCAGCGGCCGGACTCGAGTTGAGTATCCACACATGATCAAGGCCCGAGGTGAACGCCTGGGTGTAGTCCTCGTCGAGGAGCTCCGATATCTCCGGAAACGAGGTCGTGTCCGGGTCGGCGGTGATGATCACGTCAGGCAGCTGGCTCCTCACGAAGGCACTCACCTGGCCGTTCTGGCCGAGCAGCGCGAAGTTGTTGTAGATGGGCGGCGTGGGCATCACCTCGTCCATGTCGGCCAATAGGTAAAGCCAGCAGTCGGACGACCAGACGACGGCCCGATATCCGCTGAGGCCGTTCATTCTCAGCCAGAGGGCGACCTCGGCATCAGGACCGACCCGGGCGTCGAAGCTTTCGCGCCAGTCGCTGATCGAGTCCTGCTGGGCAGCGACCAGCGCCAGGCCGCCGTAGTAGCCGGCCAGCGAGTTGCTGTCGGAGTAGAGCGGGCTCATCCAGTCGAGCCCCGTGATCCGCGCCAGGCCGGCCGCGATCAGGACCGCGCTCGCCGTGGCCACGGTGCCGAGCCGGAGCCGCTGACCGGCAGGGAGCAACCGTCGAGAGGGCCATGGGACGTTGGCGACCAAAAGGACGGTGGGCACGATCGCCGGCAGCATCAAGTGCGGGTAAGCGTGCTGCGGCGCCGCTGCCGCCAGCAGCGTGGCCGCTGCCCAGAGCCCCCCAGCCCAGGGCATTCTTCGGTGCCGGCCCAGAATCGCGCCGGCCACGGCAAGGACTGTCGCCAGCAGCATCGAGCCTGCCAGCACAAGCAGGCCGCCGAGGTCGTGCGGAAGGACGGTGGTGGTGTAGGAGACGTAGAAGCCGGCGAGCGCATAGGAGACATTCGACCAACCCGCCAGGATCACTGCCGGCACCAGCCAGGCGGCGGTGGTGGCCGTGAACGCTGCAACGAAGGCCGCCGTCTGCCGCCTTGTCACCCCTGGGCTCAGGAGCAGGATGAGCAGGAAGGCGGCGGACTCGGCGAGCGAGGTCTGCTGGTATGCGGTCGCCACTGCCGCAAGGAGGCCGACCAGCGCCGGCCAACGCCATCCGGGGGCCGGCTGTGAGGGCCGCAGGCGAACGAGCAGGAGCGCGCCGGCCCAGGTCGACGGAGCGATCAGCAGGCTCTCCGGGATCAGCAGTTGGGCATCCAAGACCGGAGTGCCCAGAATGATGGCCACCGCGAAGACGGCGGCGAAGGCACGCGGGCGCGAGAGCAGCCGGAACGCGGCGTACGCGGCGCCGCCCAGCGCGGCCAGTCCGAACAGATATGTGACGAGGTGAAAACCCACCTCGCTGGGGCCGAAAAGCCTCAGGGACGCTGCGGTGGTCCACAGGTGCAGGGGAGGCTTGTTGTTCCAGATCCCGGCATAAAGCAGCTTGCCGCGCAGCATCTCGCGAGCCGTGGTCGCATAACCTGCCTCGTCTGTGTACCAATGCGGCTCGAAGAATGAGGGCAGCCGAAACAGCGTGTAGACGAGAGCCGCCAGGCTGAAGGGGGCGATCGCGGTACTTCGAAGCCTGGTGATCACCGATCGCCCCAATCCGGAGCCCTGGGACAGGGGTGCCTTCCGCTCACCGCCAAGATGATCGCGCAAACCCACCGGCGTGATGCTCTGCGATCACATGCCGAGTCGGGCGCTGGTGTCAGAGGGTCGAACTAAAAGGCCATGGGTAAACTTGACGGAGCAAGGACAGGTGGCCGAGTCCGGTCGAAGGCGCGGCACTGGAAATGCCGTACAGCCGCAAGGCTGTCTTGGGTTCAAATCCCAACCTGTCCGCCATCACACGACGATCGTCCGGCAGCCATCTCGAACCGGCGAGTCTCGAGGCACAGGATCCCTCCCCTCGGCCGTCACATGTCGTGGGCCCCACGTGGGTGGCCGGCTCTACCTGGCCTCCTGGGAGTGATCAACGCCGCTGAAGCCCGCAGCCAGCTCGCGGGCCATGTCCGATGCCCAGCCTCCATCACGAAGGGGATGCACTTTGAGGTATAAGCCTCGAGGGGCTTCGGTCAGCTCCAGAGTCCCGGTCCTATCCGGACGACCGAGATGCCAATGCCTGCCGACGGGATTGCGTCTGATCCGCTCGTGCCGGATGGCCAGGCCGCGCTGCAGGCAGCGCTCCAAAACGTCTTCACCGCGGACGCCTGGGACCTCTAGCTCAAGCATGGCCGCGGGCGTGCCGGCGTCCGGGTGCCTCGCGCGCGGAGACCCATCTAAGGCGTGGCCTTCTCGATGCGATCGAGGAAGCTGCGGAGGACATTGAGGTAGCGCTCGGGTGCCTCGACGAATGCCATGTGCGAGCAGTTGGGGAAGATGACCGATTCCGAGCCCGGAATGCCCTGATGAACGGTGTCGTTGATCGCCGGCGTGGCTTCGTCGAACTCACCCGAGGTCACCAGGGTGGGCACGCGGATGTTGCCGAGCCGTTCCGTGATGTCCCAGTCCTTGAGCGTCCCGATGACGTGGAACTCGCTGGGACCGTTCATCGTGTTGTAAACCTCGGGAAACTGCTCCAGCTTCGCGAAAGCGCGAACCACGCAATCCGGCCACGGCTCCACGCGGCACACGTGGCGCCGATAGAAGAGGGTCACCGCTTCCTGATACTCCGGGTCGCTGGTGCTGCCGGCAGCCTCGTGCTTGAGCAAGACGTCCTGATTTTCTCGGGGCAGCTCCCGGCGCAGGCGGTTGGCCTCGGCGACCCACTGATGCATGCTCGACGGCGAGCTTGCGATGACAAGGCTCGCCAGGCCGGGTGGATTGGTCAAGGCGTGCTCCATGGCCAGCATTCCGCCCCAAGACGAGCCGAGGAGGTGATATCGCACAACGCCGAGCTCTCGAATGACGGAGGCGAGCTCAGCCTTGAAGAGCTCGACCGTCCACATCGATGGATCGTGCGGATGGTCAGAGTTTCCGCCGCCCAGCTGATCGTAGAAAATCGCCCTGCGCCCGCTCGAGGCAAGAGCC
>JBOHUP010000517.1:0-4376 GCA_050734615.1 Candidatus Dormibacteraceae bacterium
GACCAGGGCCTGCTTCTACGACCCCGACCTGCACGAGATTTACGAGGCTTTCGCCAAGCACTGGGGTTTCATCCCGCTGCCCTCGCGGCCACGCCATCCGCAGGAGCAGGGCGTGCAGGAGCGGAGCGGCGGCTATGTTGTCACGGATCAGTAGGAACCCAGCAGAAGTGATCGCGAGAAAACCAGCAGAAGTGATCGCCTAAAACCCAGCTGCTGTAGCGAGGGATCGTGAGAAACCCGGCGTTTGTGGAGGCCGCAGCGGCGGCCATAAGCTCCAGTGCGACCCATACATCGAAGCACTGGAGGAAACAAAGGGAGTGATCACGATGCAGCAATGGAGTCAGATCCAGGTCATGGGAGAGAGCGGCATGACGGTCGCCGCCATCGCCCGAAAGTTGAGCGTCGACCGTGAAACGGTTGGGAGGTGGCTAGGCCATCGACGACCGGACCAGATCAAGCGTAGCCGGCCGAAGAAGGTCGATCAGTTTCGCAACTACATCGCCGAGCGCCTCGACGAGTTCCACGACCTCAGCGCCAAGGTCCTATACCGGGAGATCGCGGCCCAGGGGTACGACGGTGGCTACGAGCGCGTGAAGATCCTGTGTCGGGAACTGCGGGGTGAGCCCAGCGTCGAGCCGGTCGCGCGTTTTGAAACCGGACCGGGGGAGCAGGCTCAGGCCGACTGGTTGGAAACCAAGCACCGAGTCGAGCACGAGGGTCAGGCCCGACGCCTCGATGCTTTCATCTACGTCCTCGGATACTCGCGCTGGAGTTTTCTGGAGTTCACTGTCAGCGAATCGCAGGCGACGCTGTTCAGATGCTTCGAGCTTGCCTTTCGCGCGTCAGGCGGCGTACCGGCCGCCATCGTGGTCGACAACATGAAGGCCGCGGTGCTCCGACACGGTCGCGACGAGATCGTGTTCCATCCCGCCTTCTTGGCCTTCGCAGAACATTGGGGCTTCGAGCCCATCGCAGCAATGCCCGGTCGGGGCCAGACCAAGGGCAAGGGCGGAGGCCGGCGTGAAATATGTCAAGAAGAACTGCCTTGCTGGTCAGCGGCCATTGACACTGATCGGCGCCAACGCACATCGGAACTGGTGGCTGGGCGACGTCTGCAACGTTCGCATCCACGAAACCACCCATCAACGACCCATCGACAGACTGCAGGAAGAGCGCGAGCATCTCCGCCAGCTCGTAGCAACCGAATTCCGCTACCGGCCTCAACTGAGCCGCCGCATTTACAACGATTTCACCGTGCGCTGGAACGACAACTTCTACGAGGTGCCCTTTCAGTTCGCAGGACGTCGGGCGACATGTCAGGAGGTTTCGCCCGACCAGCTCTCGATCATCATCGACCGCCAAGAGATCGCCCGACACACGATCTTGGAGGGCGTTGGCCACACTTCTGAACTCCCAGATCACAAGCAGGGGCTGTACCGGCCGAGCTACCCGAGCCACCTGCCCTATCAACGCGAAGCCTTCCTGAAACTGTTTCCGCACCACGAGCGCTTCGTTGAAGGCAGCATCAAACGCTTCCGCGGCAACTCCGCTTACCACCTGCACAAGGTGCGTGAGCTGGTCGCCGAGTGGGGCCGCGACAACGTCGACGTCGCAGTCGAGCAGGCGGTCCTCATGGGCGCATTCAACGTGAGAGCGGTGCGCCAAGCTCTCCGCCGCGTCGCCAACCTTCCTCCGGTACAAGGCGGCCCACCGCGTCGGGTGATCTATCTGCCCGAGGTCGAGCGGCGTCCTCTCAAGGTCTATGCAGACCATGTCCGCTGAGAAGACGATGATGGCGAGCCCCGAATACGACCAACTCTTGGAGAACCTCCGTCTGCTCAAGCTGAGCAGCTTGGCGCCGGTCCTCGAGACCCACATCAAGCGCGCGGCCAAGAGTTCGATGAGCTACCAGGACTTCCTCGGCGGTCTGGTCCGCGAGGCACTCGAGATGCAGGCACAACGCACGCGTGAGCGTCGACTCACCGCTTGCCACTTTCCTTTCGTCCGCAAACTCGACGAGTTCGAATGGGAGGCACAGCCCACGCTCAACCGTGCCGAGATCGAGCGCCTCGGCAGTCTCCGTTTCATCGACGACCACGACAACATCGCCTTCTTGGGCCCACCCGGCTTGGGCAAGACGATGCTCGCGGTCGGTCTCGGTGTCGCCGCTGTCGAATCCGGCTACACGGTTCGCTTTGCTCGTCTCGACGAGTGGGCCATCCTGGCCGAGACAGCCAACGCCTCCGCGGACATCACGCGATTTCTGCTCGAGTGGGTCCGGCCCCAAGTTGTCATCCTCGACGAAGTCGGTCACCAGAAGCTGAGCCAGGTAGCCGGGCGAGCGTTCTGCCAACTGATGACACGGCGATACACCACTGGATCCGTGGTTCTCACTTCCAATAGAGGCTTCGACAGCTGGAGCGAGTTCTTGGGCGATGACGTAGTCGCCGCCGCCGTCCTCGACCGCTTCTTACATTTCGCAACCGTGTTCAACCAAAGCGGCGAGAGCTACAGACTGAGGGAGGCGAAGCGCCGGCGACCAACCGGCAAGTAGAATCGCGTCGAGTTATCGCGTCCCTTCTACAAACGCGGGGCGGCCGGCGATCTTTCTGCTGGTTTTCTCGCGATCACAAATGCTGGTTTCCGCGCGATCCGTAACAGAGGCCGAAGAGCAGGCTCAAAGTGAGGATCGATAGGAGCGAGACTAGGCCCAGCCAGGAGAGGAGTCCGAAGACGCCGGTCGTGACCGCCGAGAGCGCGGCGGCGACAACGTTGAGAGTCCTTCTGTCGAACCGATCGGCGAGCACCCCAGAGTAAGGAGCCAACAGGATGACGGGGCCCTGGGTCAGGAACAACCCGAACCCAACCCAGAACGAGGAATGCGTGAGCTGCAGCAATTGGGCGCTGAGTACGAGGACCAGGGCCCACCTACCAGCCGAGGCGGCTAGGTTGCTAAGCCAAAGCCACCGGTAGGTCGGGTGGCGGAAGGAGGACAGCATGCCTGCTGGCCAACCATTGCATATCTCGGATTCGCCTTCCAAACTGCGACATCGGCTGGCTCAACCTGGCAGGGTGGGAGGGCAAAGCTCAATCCGGCGAGGTTGGCGCACGTGCTTCTTTAAAATGCCTACCGACCGCTACGGCGAATGGACAGACGCCGGGTTCGTGCCGGCCTGGGCCGGCTGATCCAGAGGCGTTGGCACTTCCCACAGGGCCGTCTGCAATTCCCTAGATCGTCATCTGGCACTGTGCGGTGGCGCGACGGGTAGCTGCACCGTGACGCAGAGCCCGCCGCCGGCCCGGGGGGTGAGGGTCAGGGTTCCGTCGTGTGCTTGGGTGATGCTTTTGACAATTGCGAGGCCGAGGCCGACACCTGCGTGGTTGGTGCGTATTCGTTCTGTGCCGCGCTGAAACGGCTCGACAAGCGTGGCAACTAACTGTGGGGTGAGCTTTTCGCCGGTGTTCTCGACGGTGAGCATCACATTCCTGGGTTGAATGGTGGTCGTGACCCACACGGTGCCCTGTTGGGCCAGGTTGTGGACGATTGCGTTGTGCACGAGGTTCGTTGTCAACTGGAGCAGGAGCGCGTGTGAACCGATGGCGGGGGTTATGTCGCCGGAGGTTTCGACGGTGACGCCGTGCTTTTCTGCGAAGGGGAGATGCGTTTCAACGGCTTCTTCCGCTATGAGAGATAGGTCGACGTGTTCTCTGGTGAAGGACCGCTGATCGGCGCGGCTGAGCAGGAGCAATGCTTCAGTAAGCTCGATCGCTCGGGTGTTGACGGCATGGAGGCGGTTGACAAGTTCGCCGTTGTCGTGGTTCAGGTCGTTGCGGGCCACGTCGAGAAGTGTCTGTGTGATTGCCAGCGGGGTGCGCAGTTCGTGGGAGGCATTGGCTGCGAATCTCTGCTGTTCGGCGACGTGTGCTTCGAGCCGCGCGAGCATGGTGTCGAAGGCGTCAGCGAGTTCGCGGAACTCATCGCTGCCGCCCGGTAGCCGGATTCGGTGGGAGAGCGATCCGTTCGCGGCCATGCGTGTGGCGTCCGTGATGCGAGTCAGGGGGGCGAGAATCCGGCCGGCGATAAGCCACCCTCCCAGGAGACCGAATACCAGCAGGAATACCAGCGCCATGGCCGCGGCGGGTCCGTATGCGCTCAGGAGGACGCGCAGCGCTACCAGGGCGTCGCCCTGAATCAATATGCGGTTGGGCGTTAAGCCACCGGCGTTGAAGATCGCACCGTTGGGGTCATAACGCAGAAGGAACACCCATACGGCCGCGAGCATCAGGGCACCTGCGAGCATGAGGAAGCCGGCGTAGCTGAGGGTGAGTTTGAGGCGAACACTCAAACCAGCAGCTCTATCCAGGATCTCCTCCCT
>JBOHUP010000518.1:0-2038 GCA_050734615.1 Candidatus Dormibacteraceae bacterium
GCGACCGCCACCGACCTCGTGCTCACACTCACCGAGATGCTGCGCAAGCACGGTGTGGTGGAGAAGTTCGTCGAGTTCTGCGGCGACGGGCTTTCGACGCTGTCCGTCCCGGATCGCGCGACGATGAGCAACATGTGCCCCGAGTACGGGGCGACCTCCGCCCTCTTTCCAGTCGACCTGGAGACCCTCCGCTACCTGGAGATCACCGGGCGCAGCCGCGAACAGATCGACCTGGTCGAGCGCTACACGAAGGAGCAGGGACTTTTCCGGTCGGACGGCGACCCGACGCCCGAGTTCAGCGAGCTTCTGGAGCTAGACCTGGCCAAGGTCGAGCCGAGCCTGGCCGGTCCCAAGCGTCCGCAGGACCGCGTCTCCCTCCCCCATGTGTGGGACAGCTTCACATCGGCATTCGGCAACGGCCCCAAGCCAAGCGGCCAGGCGCTGGCGCGGCTGACCAATGAGGGCGGTCCGGTCAACGGCCGCGCGAGGGCGGAGGTGGCGGCGCGGCCTGAGGCCAAGCTGGACGACGTATGCGTCGTGATCGCCGCGATCACCAGCTGCACCAACACCTCCAACCCCTCGGTGATGGTGGCGGCGGGGCTGCTGGCCAAGAAAGCGGTCGAGCTTGGCCTGGAGGTCAACCCCTACGTCAAGACGAGCCTGGCTCCCGGTTCGCGTGTCGTGACCGACTACCTCGAGTCAGCGGACCTGATGAAACCTCTCGAGAAGCTGGGCTTCTTTCTGGTGGGATACGGATGCACGACCTGCATCGGCAACTCCGGACCGCTGGCCAGCCCCGAGGTCGAAGCCGCCGTGGTCGACGAAGACCTGAGCGTCGTCGCCGTCCTGTCCGGCAATCGCAACTTCGAGTCGCGCATCCACCCGCTGGTCAAGGCAAGCTACCTCGGCTCGCCGCCGCTGGTGGTCGCTTACGCGCTCGCCGGGACGGTGAATATCGACCTCACTAAGGACCCGATCGGCCACACCCACGACGGCAAGCCGGTGATGCTGTCAGAGCTCTGGCCTTCGCAGGCAGAGGTCAACGCGGTGGTCCACAAGGTCGTGCAGAAGGACATGTTCAAGCGCGAGTACTCGCGCATCTACGAAGGCGACGAGCACTGGAAGAAGATGGCCGCGCCGACTGGACCGATCTTCCAGTGGGACAAAAGCTCCACCTACGTTAAGGAGCCGCCGTACTTCGACGGATTGCAGCCGACGCCAAAACCCCTGCGCGACGTAGAAGGCGCGCGGGTGCTGGCGTTACTTGGCGATTCGGTCACCACCGACCACATCTCGCCGGCCGGCTCGATACCAGCCGACGGGCCTGCCGGCAAGTATCTGATCGAGCGCGGCGTCCAGAAGGCCGACTTCAACAGCTTCGGCGCTCGCCGCGGCAACCACGAGGTGATGGCGCGTGGCACGTTCGGCAACATCCGCTTGCGCAACCAGCTGGTCGAACGCGAGGGTTACTGGACCACTCATCAGCCCGAAGGCAAGGAGATGACGATCTTCGACGCTTCGGAAACGTACCGCTCCGAGGGCGTGCCCCTCATCGTGCTGGCAGGCAAGGAGTACGGATCCGGATCTTCACGCGACTGGGCGGCCAAAGGACCCCTCCTGCTGGGCGTGCGGGCCGTGATCGCGGAGAGCTTCGAGCGCATCCACCGCTCGAACCTGGTCGGGATGGGGGTCCTGCCGCTGGTCTATGCGAAGGGCGAGAACGCCAAGTCGCTGGGCCTGAGCGGTCGCGAGAAGTACACCATTCGCGGGCTGGACTCGATCAAGCCAGGTCAGGCGGTCGAGGTCGAAGCAGTCGGAGAGGACGGCAAGACCAGAAAGTTCAAGACCCTGTGCCGCATCGACAACGACACCGAGGTTGGGTACATGCACCACGGTGGCATCCTGCCCCTGGTGCTGCGCGAGCTGATCGCGACCTGAACACCACCCCTGCCCATGGCAGGGGGAGCCTGTTGAGGGACCTAGGCCGCGTTCTCGCCGGTACGGATCGGCTGCCTGCGCTCGTGGCCGCATTCGGGAC
>JBOHUP010000519.1:0-4108 GCA_050734615.1 Candidatus Dormibacteraceae bacterium
TCTTTGCTCCGCTGCGAGAAGGTCCGCCCTTCGGCCTCCGACCAGCCCCGCGTCTCCTGAACCACGGTGCCGCCCGCCTCCATGACCTCGGTCTGGCGAGCCGCCTCGTAAAGGATCGCGCGATGCAGGGCACGAAACGAGTTGATGTTCTTCAGCTCGGTCTTCACCCCCAGCTCGTCGGAGCCGGGGCGCCGGATCGAGATGTTGGGCTCGGCCCGCATCTGGCCTTTCTCCATCTCCGCCTCGGAGGCGGCGATGGTCCGGAGCAGCGTGCGCAAGGCCATCGCATAGTCACGCGCCTCGTCCGCCGAACGCAGGTCGGGCTCGCTCACGATCTCCATCAGCGGAACGCCCGCTCGGTTGAGGTCGACGTAAGACTCGAGCGCCTTGTGCAGCTTGTCCCCAGCGTGGATGAGCTTGCCCGTGTCCTCCTCGAGGTGCACGCGCCGGATGCGCACCTCGCGACCGCCCAGCGCCAGGCGGCCGTGGTGGCTCATCGGCAGGTCGTACTGGCTGATCTGGTAGCCCTTGGGCAGGTCCGGATACATGTAGTTCTTACGGTCGAACTTGGTGTGGCGAGGGATCTCGCACCCGAGGGCGAGCGCGGTCTTGAGGCACGCCTCGACCGCGGCCTTGTTGATCACGGGCAGCACGCCCGGCAGGCCGAGGCAGATCTCGCAGACGTTGGAGTTGGGCGGGTCGCCGAGGCGGCCGACGGCGCAGCCGCAGAACATCTTGGAGCGGGTGCGCGGCTGGACATGGACCTCCATTCCGATCACGACTTCCCATGAACTAGCCAACAGGTGCCACCTGCGCCCTGATGCCGCTCGTGGTCTCGTAGGCCCTCGCGACGCGGAGGGCGAGGTTCTCGCCCCACTGGGGCGCGAGCACCTGCAGCCCGACCGGCAGGCCTTGCGACATGCCGCACGGCACGCTGATCCCGGGCAGGCCGGCGAGGTTGCCGCCCAGCGTGAGCACGTCGCAGAGGTACATCGACAGAGGGTCCTGCGTGCGAGAGCCGATCGGAAACGCGACGGTGGGCGAGGTTGCGCTGACGATGGCGTCGCATTTCGTGAAGGCCTGGTCGAAGTCCGCCTTGATCAACGTCCGCACCTTCTGCGCCTTCAGGTAGTACGCGTCGTAGTAGCCGCTCGACAAGGCGTAGGTCCCGAGCATGATCCGCCGGCGGACTTCGGTCCCGAATCCCTTGCGCCGCGTCCGCGAGTAGAGGTCGGTGATGTTCGCCGCGTCCTGCTCGGACATGCCGTACCGTACGCCGTCGAACCGGGCCAGGTTGGACGAGCACTCGGCCGGCGCGATTATGTAATAAGCGGCGAGCCCGTAATCGGTGTGCGGTAGAGATACGTCGACGATCTCCGCGCCGGCGTCCCGCAGCGACTGCAGCGCGGCGTCGACTGCGGACTTGACGCCGGGCTCGATGCCGTCGACCTCGGAGTACTCGCGCGGTACGCCCAGCCTCATGCCCTTGATGCCGGCGCCGTAGTTGTTGAGGACGTCGCCGCCCGGCCGATCTGATGACGTGGCGTCGAGGGGGTCGTAGCCGGCCATCAGCGAGAGCGCGATCGCGGCGTCGTCCACGTTGCGCGCAAACGGGCCGATCTGGTCGAGGCTCGAAGCAAAGGCTATGAGCCCGTACCGGCTGATGCGACCGTAAGTCGGCTTCATGCCGACCACGCCGCACAGCGCGGCCGGCTGGCGGATCGAGCCACCGGTGTCTGTGCCGAGCGCGATGACGGCTTCGCCGGCCGCCACAGCGGCCGCGCTGCCCCCCGAGCTGCCGCCCGGCACGCGGTCGAGCGCCCACGGGTTGTGCGTCGTGAAATAGCCGGAGTTCTCGGTGGAGCTGCCCATCGCGAACTCGTCGCAGTTCGTCACGCCTAGCATCACCGCCCCGGCGTCGAAAAGCCTTGCCATCGCGGTGCCGGTGTATGGCGGCTTGAAGCCCTTGAGGATCCGCGAGCCGGCCGTCGTCTCGACGCCGCGCACGCAGAGCACGTCTTTGACCGCCACCGGAATCCCGGTCAGCGGCCCCGCCTCGCCCGACTTCAAAACCCGATCCGCGGCATCCGCCTGGGACGCGGCCAGCTCAGGAGCGAGCCGCAGAAAGGCTTTGACCTGGCCGTCCACCTCCTGGATGCGTTTCATGTGCGCGTCGAGAACCTCTCGCGCGGAGACCTCGCGGGTGCGCAAGAGCTTGCCCAGCTCCCCGATGGTCGATCCGACGAGCTGCGTCAAGCCTCTTCCTGGATCGACGGCACTCGGAAGAACCCTTCCACCGCGGCGGGCGCGTTGGCCAAGGCGGCGGCCTGGTCGAGGCCCGGCCGCGGCTCGTCCTCACGCAGCCGGTTGGCCACCTCCACGACCTGCGCCGTCGGTGGGATCGCCTCCGTATCCAGCTGCTGCAGGCGGTCGATGTGCGCCAGGATGCCGCTCAGCTGCTCGGCGTAGAACTCCTCGTCGCCCGGCTCGAGGCCGATCCTGGCGAGCATGGCGACATGGCGGACCTCGTCCTTCGAAAGTGGCACGGGTTCTAGCTTAGGTTTTCCGGGAAGTCCGGCCGGAGAAGAGGCCGGCCATCGCTATCACCCCCGCCCACGAGCTGACGCAGGTGAGGATCATCAGCACGGAGGCCAGCCAGGCGACCGAGGTCGCCCATCGAGCCTGGGTGCGGAGCGCCATCGCCGCGATCGCACCCAGGATGGCGGTCGCGATCGACGCTGCGCCCAACGCGATCAGGACGGCGCCGGTCCGGCCGACCGCGGAGGGCTCGGACCTGAAGCTCAAGACGAAAACGCCGCAGACCAGCAGCAGCACGGAGCCGGCGAGGAGCACCGGCCAGATCCAGCTTGGGCGGGACGGCTGAATCCGGCCCTGGTCCATGTCGGTCGTTGGCAACCGCGCGAGTCTAGAAGAGTGGCCGCGCGGCCTGTGCCGGAGGCGGCTTGCGCCGCCACAGCGAGTTCAGCACCAGGGCGGCCACCGGCAGGCCGACGCAAGTGGCGCCCCACATGACACAGGCCACGGTGGCCACGATGCGGCCCCATTCCCGGCCGCGGACCAACCCGCCGATGGCCAGGCTCTGCAGCAGGCACAGGACGCCAAGAGCGGCCCCCAGCAGGATCGAACCCGTGCGGAGGGTGGCCGGGTCGATGCCGCTCGGGGTGGCGGTGGGATCCAGGGCGACCCCCGCGTAGAGCACGGCGGCGGCGGCCGTGACAACCACGCCCATGCCGAACATGACCAGCACCCAGCCATCGACAGCTCGCGCCGGCGATGGCAGGGGGGCGCCGCACCGGGCGCAGAAACGCGCGTGGCTCGGCAGCTCGAGCCCGCAAGCCGGGCAAATCATTTCGGGAGCAAGGCGAGGAAGCCCTGCTCGTCCAGAATCTCGAGCTTCAGCTTCCGCGCTCTGTCGAGCTTCGACCCCGCGCCTGGGCCCGCTACGACGTAGTCGGTCTTCGAGCTCACGCTCGAAGCGGCTTTACCGCCCAGCTTCCGCACCAGCGCCTCGGCGTCGGGGCGGCTCATCGTCTCCAGAGTGCCCGTGAACACGAATGCCTTGCCTGTGAACGGCCCCTCCCCCACCGCCTCCACGACCTGAGGCTCGATGCCGGCATCGAGCAGCTTGGCGACCAGCTCTCCGCCGGGTCCGCGAAAGTACATGTGGACCTCGCGCGCCATATTCGGGCCGATACCCTCCACGCGCTGCAGGTCGTCCTCGCTCGCGACGCGCACACTGCCGATGGTCCCGAAATCGGTCGCCAGCAGCTCGGCGGTGGCCTCACCCACCTGGGGTATGCCAAGTGCATAGAGAAACCGGCTCAGCGGCGGCCGCCTGCTGTCGGCCATGCGGTCGACCAGGTTCTGGGCCGACTTGTCGGCAAAACCGTCGAGCTCCATAACCTGCTCCTTGGTCAACCGGTACAGATCGCTGGGGTCTTCGACGAGCCCGCGCTCGATGACCTGGCCGAGGGTTGCGTAGCCGAGGCCTTCGACGTTCAGCGCACCGCGGCTGGCGAAGTGCCTCAGGCGCTCGAGCCTTTGCGCGGCGCAGAACGGGTTGATGCAGCGGTGCGCGATGTAAGGC
>JBOHUP010000520.1:0-2473 GCA_050734615.1 Candidatus Dormibacteraceae bacterium
AGCCTACCGAGGCGAAGCTGAAGGCGCCGAACACGTTCGGCTTGGCAATGATCACGCCCACGACGAAGAGCGCCAGCAAGGTCGAGATCCCGCCCCAGATCGCGGCGGTCGGGATGCCCGCCACGCGCTCGACGTCATTGGTGCCGGGCTTGTAGATCAGCTCTGGCCGCCGGAATGGCAGCGCGGTTGCCGCGATCGAGCCGGCGAGCAGCACGAGCGCGAAGAACAGCGCGAGGTTGGCGGAGATGTTCGCGATGTTGAGCACAGAGCTCAGGATGGTGAAGCCGATGCCGACGATCACGGCCAGGATGATGGCGTTGATCGGCGACGCATTGCGCTCGCTGACCTTGGCCAGCCCGATCGGCAGCATGCGGTCGAAGGCGAGGGCGAAGATGACGCGGGTCACGACGGCCACGAATGCGAGGTCGACGGCGAGCTCGGCCGCCGGCACCGCGAGCCCGATCAGGATCTTGCTGATCGGGTCGCTGGACAGGACCAGGCCGTAGCCCAGCCCGCCCGCGTTCGCCTGGAGGCTGGTGATGTTCCCGTAGCCGGCGCTTCCTCCGACCTGGGCCTGGGACTGCATGAAGTCCAGGCCGATGGTGTTCAGCATCAAGAGCCAGACGCCGACCCAGACCACGATCAAAAGGCCCAGGCTGATGACCGACGCCCAGATATAGGTGCTACCCGGGCGCTTGAGCTCGCCGCCGACGTAGTAGGAATACAGCACGCCGTTGTAGTTCAGGACCATGAACGGGATGACCAGGAGGGAGGCGCCAAGGTCGACCCCGAGTGGGACGCCGTTCTTTTGGGCCAGGGCGATGACGTCGTTGTAAGCGGTGGCTTTCCCGCTGAACGAGCCGAGCGCGTTGACGAAGTCCTGGTGCGAGTGGGTGGCCAGAAGAAAGCCGAGGACCACGAAGGCGACGACCTGGAAGATGACCAAGGCCAAGATGACCTGGGCGATCCGGCGCAGCGAGAAGATCGAGGCCACGCCGACGATCACGAGAAGACCTACCGCGCACATGACCAAACCCGGCGAGCAGGTCACGGTCAGGCAGGTGGTGGTGCTGGTGATGTTGGTGGCCGCGCTGGTGAGCGCGGAGCTGTTGAACGCAGCCCCGAGGCTGCTGAGGCCGAACGGAACGTAGGCGGCGGCGAAGTTGGCGTTGGCCGACAGCGTGTACGAGAAGCCCACGGCGGTCGCTATGCCGACCATGGTCCCGACGGCGGGGGAGATGATGCGGGACAGGTAGATGTACTCGCCTCCGGCCCTGGGGATCGCCTGCAGCAGGTACTTGTAGGCGAACATCGCGACAAACCAGATCAGTGCGGCCAGCAGGAGCGGCAGGATCATGTCGACCTTGGTGAAATTGACCAGGCCGGAGTAGAAGTTGATGAACGTATTCACCACCGCGACCGAGGCCAGAGCGATGCCGGTGGCTGCCGGGATTCCCAACTCGCGCACGAGACCGGACGATTGGCGGGTGAACAGGCCCCGGCCTGCCTCGGTCTTGCCCCCCACCGATGCGCTAGAAGACGCGGCCATGAACCTACCCCTCCCTGAATCCGGTGGTGCCTGCGCATCCAGCGGGGATCCGCTGGAAGGTTCCAGCCACCATATGCGAAGGCACATTCGCCGTCAAGGACGATTTGACGGCGATGGCCCGGCGGCCCCCGTGACCTCGGAGAGGCCGACCCAACGATGCGTGGCCGCGGATGTCTCCATCGCTTCGCAGATCGCTTGCACCGCCGCCCCTTGCTCGAAGTCCGGCTCCCAAGGCCCCGCGGGCCAGCGGTCGAGCAGGTCTCCGAGGTGGTTGACGAAGCTGGCGCCGTAGCCGACTCCCTGGCCGATCGGCCACCAGTCGCCGGCGTACGGATGGGTCTGATGCTCGGCGCGGATCGTCCGCATGCCGTAGAGGCCTGGCTCGTCGGCACCGTCCCCGTATCGGAGCTCGTTCAAGTGGCCGTAGTCGAACACCAGGGTGCCGCGATCGCCGTTGAGCTCGATGGTGAAGTCGCACGGGTGGCGGACCGCCATGCGCGCCATCTCGAACACACCGCGCGCTCCGGAGGCGAAGCGCACCAGTGCGCTCGACGCGTCGTCGACCGACACAGTGCGGCCGGAACGCAGGCGCACGAAGGTTTCCGATTGTGCGGTCACTTCGACGATGCCGCCTGCCATCCAGGTCGCCATGTCGAGTAGATGGCTTCCGAGGTCGGCGATCGTCGAGCCTCCCATGCTCCTGTCGAACCGCCAGTCGAATGGGATGCCCGGGTCAACGAACTCGTCGGAAAGCCACGTCGCGCGAACCAGGCGCACCGTGCCTATCGCTCCTTCGTCCACCATGCGCTTCATCAACGACACCGCGGGCAGCCGGCGATAGTTGAACACGACCATCGACCGGCCGGCGGCGCCCTTGGCCGCCTCGACCATCGCCCGTGCCTCGGCGACCGTATTGGCCAACGG